>JAUVJT010000002.1 GCA_030592225.1 Candidatus Stahliibacteriota bacterium
ACGATGTGTCTTTCTTTGACATTCATCAAGTGTAGACAAGACCGGGATCTATTCTATCCCCTGCAGACAGAAGTCTACTTGACAGTTCTGTCTGTGGGCGTAAAATCAGAAAGTAAACAATCCCAACTCAGGAGGAAATAGTGAGTCACATCAGTAAAAAGCTCGCAACCTCGGTTATCTTGCTTGGTCTAGGAGCAGTCTCTATACTATCGCTTGGTTGCGGTAGTAGTAGTGGTGGCGGCTCTTCGAAAAATGAGCCGCAACCGATAATCTCCAGAAGCTTCTGCAACAAAATCAAAGACCGTCTTGAAGATGAAATCGGTGGGTTCGGTATGGTGCTCGATTTCGAAAGCGTCACTGCAAATGAAACTATAGTCAAGATACGAGCGACTAATTCTTATGTTGTAAAACGCCTGGATTACCTCAAAGACTATGCATACAAAGCAGCCGCAGCAGCCAAGGAATTCCTTTACAATCAAGGAATTGAAGATGCGATTATTGAAGTCTCTTTTACAGAGGAAGATGGAACCGAATACGGTTCCGTGTTCCTTACCCCAGACGGGCAAAGGTATTTCGCGCGTTACAGTGATGTAGAAACTATGCGTGCTCGTTTCGCACCAACACCTAAGGAACAAGTCACAACGCCAGAACAATCAACTCATGCCCCTCCACCCTCGACACCTGAAACTGAAGAAGAACCAATTGACTTAAGTTACATGGCTAAAATCTCAGCGTCATCAACTTTACCCCCATCAAATGTAGCGAACTACAATCCTTTGAATGTTGCCGATGGAAATTCCGCCACGGTTTGGTGCGAAAACGCTGAAGGTGATGGAGCAGGCGAAACAGAAATCGTATTCAAGTTCCCCAAGGAGATTAAATTCACTCGCATCGGCATTATACCTGGCTATGACAAAGGTGAACGCTGGACACAAAACCTGAGATTGAAAAGTTTTGGAATCACCGATGGCAGTCCCAGTCAGTACTCCTATACTTGCTCCGATAGCCGTAGTATGCAGTACTTTTCTCTTGAGGGTCTGTCCGGAACTAAACTAGTTCTTGATATACGCAGTTCTCATAGCTCTGGAGCTAAGTGGCAAGACCTGTGCATCGGCGAGATTGAAATCTGGGGAGTAGTTGTAGAGTAGACCGCTTCTCAATAAACTTAAGCATGTAGGAGGCAATAGATATGAGCGAAGGCTTAGAGATTTGCTTGGGGTGGATTATCATTCTGGTGGTGGGCGGTGGGATACTCATTATCGTCATCTACAATAAGCTAGTATCTAAACGCAATCAGGTGCGCAACGCCTGGCATCAGATTGACATTCATATCCGCAGAAGATACGACTTGATTTCCAACATTGTGGAGACGGCCAAAGGCTACGCCAAGCACGAAAAGGAGACACTTGAGAACGTCACTGCTGCCCGCAAGCTGGGCATAAATGCAAAGACAGCCGAGAGTGCGGCCAAGGCAAACAACATGCTAACCGACACCTTGAAGTCGCTATTTGCGGTCACCGAGGCATATCCCGATCTCAAGGCAAACCAGAACTTCATTGCGCTTCAGGAAGAGTTGCGTTCAACCGAGGACAAATTGTCGCACGCGCGTCAGTTTTATAACGACGCCACCATGCGTTACAATACCGCGACCGAGAAGTTCCCGATGGTAATATTCGCACGGATGTTAGGCTTCAAGCGCTTCGAGTTCTGGGAGATACCGGAGGAGGAAAGAGCGGTACGTGGGCAGATAGTCAGTAAACTCTAAACTTTAAGGAGGCAAAAAATGGTAAAAGCGGCAGTAGCTTCATTTACTAAAGTAGTCCAAAAGTGTCCCAAGTGTGGGAAACCAGGGCCAAAAGATCTAGTTCAGGGCCCCAAGCGAATGAACTGGGTAGGTTACATTATCGTAGGTTTACTTACAGGTGGTGTTGGCCTTTTCTTTTTTCCAGCATTTAACAAATCACATCTTGAAGCCCACTGTGATTCCTGCGGTCATACTTTTAAGCCGCATTAAGTACACCTCCGGCGCAAAGTGGCAAGACTTGTGCATCGGTGAGATTGAAATCTGGGGAGCGGTTGTAGAGTAGATCGCTTTCCGCAAACACAAAAGCCTAAGGAGGCAAAAATGAGACGTGCGGCTCTAATAGTCATGGGTGTAGCACTAACCCTCGTCATTGTATTAGGTACAGGATGCGCTTCTAACTACGCAGTGAAGTACCCCGAAATGTACATGACGCCAGTATCATTGTCAACGTTTGTTCTAACAAGCAAAGATGCTGTTAAGGCCAACCACCCGGAGTACGAACCTATTGGTACAGTGAGCGCGACTAAGGTCAAGTTCCCAACTTTTGCATTAGGCGAACTGCCGAAAAGCGTCCCCGCAACTGTAGAAGAAGCACTCCAATCTCAAATCGTAAAAGATGCCGAAAGAATTGGAGGGAATGCCATAACAGACCTTCAAGTTTCAATGGTCCCCTATGGAATTTTTATCCAATTCCTAGGCGGGTTTCCTGTACCTGGAATCACGGGTAGTGGCAACGCAATTCCTCTTGTAGTAATAGGCGTCTCAGTAACAGCTTCAGGACAAGTTGTTAAATGGTAGCTCCTTAAAGAATTAAGGGAAAATCGTAGAGGTCGACTTCAGAGTGCCCTTGTTGGGTATCAGGTCGGCCTTTTTTTTATTTCTGGGAGCAATCATGACAAATCAAACAGATACAGCTTTTCCTCGGTCATCTCACGTACCGCATAGGCCGGACCTTCTCTGCCCAGACCCGAACCTTTCATCCCTCCGTAAGGCATGAGGTCTACGCGAAAGGTGGGCGCTTCGTTAATCAATACTCCGCCCGCATCTATGCCGTCGCAGGCACGGAAGGCCTTGCGAAGGTCGGAGGTAAAGCAAGCAGCTTGAAGACCGTAGTCGGTTGAGTTGACCCTGATGATGGCGTCTTCGAGGTCTCGCACCGGGTTGACGACCACAATTGGCGCAAACGCCTCCATCTGGATGAGCTTTGCGTCTTCGGGGACGTTGGCAAGTATCCACGGGCCGAGGAGAGTAGCATTGCGTGCTCCTTCGAGGATTACCTCAGCGCCAGCGGCCTTGGCCTCCTCTATCCAGGACAAGATACGGTCAACTTCTTTGGCTTCGATCATGGGACCAAGCTCGGTTGATTCATCAAGAGGATTGCCGATTCGCAGGGTGGAGACTTCGGATGTAAGGAGTTTCAGGAACTTATCATAAACCGCGTCTTCCACGTACACCCGCTGGGTGGAAATGCACACCTGGCCTGCCAGGGCGTAGCCGCCCAGCCTGATGCGCTTTGCCGCACGCTCCAGGTCGGCGTCTGCAAGGATGACTGCAGCTGAGTTTGACCCCAGCTCGGCGGCGATTTTTTTGAGTCCTGCGTGCCGGGTTATCTCTTCGCCGACCGCTTTGGAACCGGTAAAGGTAACCATTCGGGGAACGTGGGATTCCACGAGTGCAGAACCTACGGTGGAGCCGGGGCCGATTACTGTCTGGAGGCAATGTGGAGGAACGCCTGCTTCGTGCATTGCTTCCACCAGCTTGATGCCGGATAATGGTGTGACAGATGCGGGCTTGAGCATCGCACTGCACCCGGCCGCGAACGCCGGGCCAATCTTGTGCGCCACCAGGTTCAAAGGGAAGTTAAACGGCGTGATCGCGGCCACCACCCCGCACGGAACCCGTTTGAAGAAACCCTGTTTGTTGTTATGACCTGCCGCGGAGAACCCCACCTCCTCGCCTGCCAGCTTCATGGCCTCTATGGCGGAGAGTCGCAGGGTATTTGCGCACCGCGCCACTTCTCCCCTCGCTTCCCGCCAGGTCTTGCCGACTTCAAGTATCAGGGTACGGGCGAATTCTTCGGATTGAGAATCTACGATGTCGGCTGCCCGATTCAGTATCTCGGCTCGCTTCTGCTGATTTATCTCGCGGAGCTTGCCGAACGCGTTGTAAGCCTGCGCCAGCTTGGCCTCAACCGTGGACGGGGTGTCCTGCTCCAACTCGGCGACTGTCGAATTATCGTATGGGTTAAATACCTTCAACTTCTCGGCCATAAATCTCCTCCTTGGAATATTTCCACGTAGTGCGAGTCTTCAGACTCGCTTCCTGAAAAGCAAACCTAATACCCAACGTGGGACACGGCAGAGCCCGCCCCTTGACTTTACTGCATCCCATAGGGTATACCGTGCCCTTACCTGCATGTTTCAGAAGTATAGAGGGGAGCTTTTGATATGTCAAGAAATCTAATTTTGGAGTGCAACGACCGTGTCGTTGCATCATTACGGGTAGCGCAACAAGACACTTGTTGCACTCCATATCAGGCGGACTTGAGCACCCGACCAGGACACGCTGCGTCGTGTTACTTATTACTTCTTGTGTTTCTCTATCTCCGCTTTGATCCAGTCTACTGCCGCATCGCCCTGCATCAGGGCGTCAACCTGGGAAGGTTCAGAGGGCCTCATGGTAAACATCCAGCCCGCCCCGTAGGGGTCGGAGTTTATGAGGGTTGGGTCATCTTCCAATTCCTCGTTGATTTCTACGACTTCACCGGCAACCGGAGCGTATATCTTGCCCATCCATTTTCCGGTCTCGTAGGAGCCGATAACCTGATTAGCTTTGACCTCACCCGAGGTCTCGGGCAATTCGATGAAGGAAAGCTCACCGGACAGTTTCTGGCTGAAGTCGTTTAACCCTACACGGATGAGATCGCCTTCCTTGCGAACCCACATGTGTTCGGAGTGATAGTAGAGTTCCTCAGGCAGATTGTAGCCTTCTATCTCCGCCATGCTGCCTCCTTAAAGATTACGATCTTACGATATGATGCGTTTTGCGTTCTCGATGAGTTCGGTTAGCCCATCGTAATTGATTACCTTATCTGCGGGAGCCGAAAGACCTCGTGCCGCTAAGTCCTCTTTAAGAAAACGCACCGTAACCCCGGCAGATTCCAACTCGGAGAGTTTGCCCGCAAGTTCGACAGGCCCTTTCACCGCCAGTACCGCATCCTGGATGAAGCACAGAGTATCCCCGGATTTTGCCAGCCGGGCAGCCAGTTTCCAGGCGGTACGCTCAAAGGTGGACCGGGTTATAAGGTACAGATTCTCCATGATTCCACCTAGTTGAAGGTTATTACGTGGTCAACCTGACTGATCAACTCACGCAGCTTATCGTCAGTAAGAACTTCGGCTGGGATGCAATCGTCTGCCGAAAGACCGCGCTCGGTAAGTGAAGGTTCGTGGACGTAAAGTTTGGCTCCGAAATCAGATAACTGGGAGAAGGCGTCTTCCAGCTTGTGCATACCTAGCGCGTCCGGCAACTGCCCTTTGAGAGCGACCAGCACCCCGTCGTCAACGAGCACGGCGTGGGTATCAATCTCCATCCCGGCCAGACCTATGATTGCCCTGAACCCCTCGCCCGCAGATGCCATCCCGTAGGGACAGGTGCGGATGAGAATGAGAACCTGCTTCGATTCATTCATGGCTAGAACCCAAAGGAGAGGAAGCGGTCGCACTCATTGGCGTATTTTGCAAACACGACCATGCCTGCCTGCTTTGCCTCTTCGATGATGTCGGCCTTGCGGATGCCGCGGAACCTGGCGCAGGTGCCGCACGCCCGTATCTCGGCGCCTGCTTTTGCAAGCTCGGTCATCATCTCGGGTACGTTGCGTTCCTGTGGGGATTTAATCTCTTTATGAAGATTGATAACGCCGTCTTCATAGAGATACATCCTTACTCCATGCCCTTTTGCCAAGAATCGTTTTGCCAGATGATAGCAGGTATCCACGTTCTGGGACGTGTAAGGCCCGGTACGCAGGAGAAAACCAATGATCATCTATCCCTCAGATTGGAGGAGAGACACTCTGAATTCCCATTCTTGGATACCCCTCAGGAGCTTGTCTGAGAATAACCACAGAGAACACAAAGGGCACAAAGCGGAATTCAACCGCCAAAGATAAGCTACGGATATACGCATCTTGTGGTAAACGAGCCGTTCCCTTAATCGGTGGACGCTTTGCGACGAAGTTAATCTGTGTACCGTAAGGTGAACGACTGTAAGGAGTTCTCATCTGTGGTTTATTTGACATTCTCGGACTCCCCCCTAGACCTTGCGACGGATGTAGAACTTCAGGACATCGCCGTCTTCTTTCATACCTAAAAGCTCATTCCCGGTCTGGTCGCACCAGGCAGGGAAATCCTCGCGCGCGCCCTCGTCGTCTGCCAGCACTTCAAGCACCTGGCCCATCCCGATCTGTTTTATCTGCTGGGCGGTTTTGAGGATAGGTATGGGGCAAAGCAGGCCGCACGCGTCAAACGTCGTGTCCTTTTCCATGTATCGCTCCTTTATAAAAGATCAATCTGATAACCACAAAAACCACAAAGGACACAAAGACAAAAAAGAATTGAGGTAACGTACGTATTTACAGACCTTACCGGTACAAATGTTCGGCTCACTTTCGGTGTTAATTCATGTGACCGAAGGAGAACCCTACCGGAGTTCCAATCTGCGAAAATCTGTGTCATCTGTGGTTTATAAAACATTCTCAAACAAGCTCCTGGTTGCCCCTTTCGGGGGTTCAAGTTCGTCCAGCCTGCCCCTCCGAAATTTCCCTTTGCTCCGATTCTTTGGAAAGAGGTGTGTTACGGGGGGTGTTATCTCCTTGTAACCGGAGCGTATGCTCCGGCTTATTGTGAGAATACCCCGGAGTGGTACGGGTGCGGGAGGTGTTGCGGGTATTACGGGTACGGGTCACGACTGCTGTCCCTCTTCGGTTCTTGCCCTGAGAAGGTTGCGAAGATAGTCGAGAGAGGATAATAACCCTTCGTCAAAGAAATCTTCATCCAGTTTATCGGCGTCGAACAACTTACCATCTACCTGGAAGCGTGAGAGTTCATGAATCATCTCAGCGCCGTTAGTGCCGTTGCTGAGGAGGAATATCGCATACCCCAAAGGGATGTCGTCCTTAAACTCTTCAGGAAGCTTTTTCACTCATCACTCCAATTCGCTCAAGAATTTCGGTGGGTTTAACACAATTTTATCTTAAATCCCAGCTCGGTAAACGCTAACAGGGTGTAACGAATCATCAGCAACGTTCCGCACGTGAGCTGTCGCGTTTGAAGTAGAGCTTTTCGCTCACCACGCTGGATTTTCCCATCAGATCTGATTATAGGAAGATGGGGGAAAATGTCAACGAAAATCCGCCGTACCACTAAATAACCGACCTTGACAGATTGAGTGAGCAGAGTATCCTTTTGACAAAAGGTCAGTTTTTCATCATAGAAAGGTTGTGGAGGAAAACAATTACTTGGAGGTTAATTAATTATGTATGTCTCTCGTAGGAACAGCACTTTAAGTCTTCCTTATACTGTAAAAAATGGGGACGTCGTAACCCTAAAGGTCAAAATAGGAGAAAACCACTCTGGGTGGACTTCAGTTCACTTAGATGATAATAAGGAGCTTAAGAAAGATCATCTAGGTGATCTGGAGCTACCTCTTGCTCCAGGAAAAACTCTAATGGACAAGACACTCCATTGTGTGACTTATGTTTTGGGAAACAAAGAAGGGCTTAACCCACCAGAAGTAACTTACGAGTTAACTGGAGGAATCAAATCGCTTAAACGGACGGTAGTAGCAAATATCCCCAGCAGTGAAGTCAGCCCTATAGAATTTCCGGCTGTATTCGATTTTGAGTCCTGATTCTTGTGTATAACTCAGGAAAGGGCCGACCTTAAGGTCGGCCCCTACTTCTGTTTCTATTTCGGCGAAATCTGCGTCATCTGCGGATAAAACTATCCTACCGACAACCTCGTCTTAACCCAGGGCAGCAGGGCTGAGCCAAGGTTCATGCGTTCGACGCTGATGTCGGTGATGTTCTTTAACAATTCCAGTGCATTGCCCCGAATGGCCCAGGTGCCCGGTTCAGCAGTGGCGACCATCTTTCCGTTGGAGATAACGTAGCTCACGTAGGCGGTGTTGGCAAACGCTCCGGTAACCTTGTCCGCGGTGTGAAGTCCAAGAAGATACTTGAGCAGCACGCCCTTCTTGACGCCCTTGATCATGTCTTTGAGCTTGTCTTTGCCCGGCTCCATGACAAGAGCGCGCAGGGTGGGACGCACCGGTGCCTCGTAGGTGTCTTCTGCCAGAACCGGCCTGCGCATCCCGTTGCCGGTGGAGGAGGCTTTATCCATAATTGCGGTTTCGGCGTCGTACAGGAAGGTCTTGAATATCCCCTTGCCGAAAAGCACGTTGCAACGCGAGGGGATTCCTTCGTTGTCGGTGGGAGCGGAAGAGAGGAGATCGGGATGGGTGGCGTCGTCGGCTATGGTGACCCGGGTCGAGGCCAGCTTCTGGCCTACCTCGTAGCGGGAAAGCCCGGCGAGTTTGTTGGAGGCGTAGATGTGTTCGGCCACCAGGGTGTTGAATATCCCCTGCATACACATGGGGTGAATGATGACGTCAATTTCCCTGCCCTTGAGACCGATATCGGCCGGTTTTAGCGATTTTGCGGGCAGCCTTTTTGCAACCTTAAGACCCAGGTTTTCAATCTTTGAAACGACGGGCAGTTTGCGCCCCACCAAAAATTCAAAGTCGCGGCTGTCCAGGTCAAGATGGGCTGAAAACGCGGTGAGGCGGTTATGGGCAGGTTGACTGCTGTGCGCGGTATAGACCCAGCTTTCACTGTGCCCCACGCTTCCGCTTCCGTTCAGACGCTGGAACTTGCCCTTGCCCTTCTCCCAGGTGCGCTTGACCATGAGAGAGAGCAAGTCGCGCAGGGCTTTGGGTCTGGCAATCAACTCGACAATTTCCTTATCGGCCACGTCGGACGAAAGTCCCTGGGGAATAACGGCAAAGCCCGCAAGCGCGGTGGGCTGCAGATTGGTAAGCGCAGCCTCGATTACGTGTTCCAGAGAGGCTTCGTCAAACACGGTGGTGGTGGCGTAGGTAAGCTTGCCTTGCTTCATGAGCCGCAGTCCCATGGTGGCGATGCCCACCTGTGAGGAAAGGGTGAGGTCGTGCTGTTCGATGCGAAACGAGGTATTGTCAGCACGGGAAAGGAGTATCTCGAAGTCGTCTATCTTGTGCCTGGCGGCTATTTTCTCTACCGATTTGCGTACGTCGTCAAACATGCGAGCCTCCCTGCACTGCCAGTTGAACGTATTCATTGGTCTCGATGCGGGTCCATTTGGGGCCGCCGTCGCCCACCGGACGGTGCTGCCCGCCCTTGCCGCAGAAACCCACGTCGTCAATGCGCAGTTCGCCGGCGCAGCCATCCACGTAGCGCAGAACGTACTTGCTCTTGCCCGAAAAGTTGGCAGGGTTGACCGTTTTGGTAACCTTGCCGTTCTCAACAAGATAACCGATTTGGATCGAGGAAGACATGCCGTCCTTGGATACCGCGCCGCCCAGCGTACCTTGCAGGATAACGCCGTAGGAGATGTCGCGGATAAGGGACTTGATGTCTTTGTGAACGATTGATGAATCGGCGGGAATTAGATAAGTGTTGGACATGCGGCATATCTGGGCGTCGCCCAGCTCGGAAAAAGCACCGCCGTTGGGACGCTTGCCGAAGTAGGCCGCGGTCTCCCGGTTGTGGATGAAGTCTTTCACCTTGCCGTTTTTGGCTAAGACCTTGACCTTGACCTCCACACCCTCGTCGTCTATCAACTCGGTGCCGTAACCGGTGGAAAAGTTGGGCTTGCGGGCTTTAACGCTGACCGGCGGGCCGTCAATGATGTCAACGGTTTTCGATGCCACCATACCCAGGGGCTTACCCTTGGCATCGGCCACACCGGACTGACCGGCCTTGACCGCGTCGGCCTCGAAGTTGTGACCCAGAGCCTCGTGAATAAATACACCAAGGGTGTTGAAGTCGAGCACGAAATGATCCATTCGTGCAATGTCTTCTGGAGAGAGAGACACTGCGTCCAGGAGGTCAACCGCCTTGCCCATCCAGTCCTTGATTTGGGCACTGGTGTGAGCGTTCAGCTTGTAGCCTTGCCTGGTGGGTTCGAGCAGCGCTTCAAGTCCCTTGATGTCGGCGATTCGTACCCTGGTCTGGGTGCTACGTTTTTTCTTATCATGAAGTTTTGTATGGACTTGCAGAAACGTGCGGGGAACTGTCTGGCGTTTGTAGATACCCCTGGAGTCGGCAATAATCTTCTCCTCGTTCTGGGCGTAGAACCACACCTCGGGGTTAATCTTTACTCCGCGTTTTGCATACTTCTTCTCAAACGAACGGGCTATCTGACGCACGCCCTCAAGCACCGCCGAGATAACCTTGCGGGGATCGGCCTTGGCCATGTTGTGCCTGGGTCTGATAGCGTAGAACTTGCATTTGGGATTGGGGATGGGCGCAAGCTTGACTGGAACCTTGGGTTTTTGGGCGGTGCGCCACAGTCCCTTTGCACGCTGGACAGCCTGGCACAAAACCTCGGGGTCCACGTCCCCCACCTTAAGGGAAACCTTCTTGCCGTCTTTTAAGAACCGCATCTGCACCCGCGCCTTTACGCTGAGTGGGGTGATGAAGGTCTGGGAGCCGATGGTCTTGGCCTCGGTTTTCTCAATTCTTTCGTATAAGATGTCTGCGTAGTCAAAGAACTCACGGGCACGACTGAATGCCTTTTTAACTGCGTTATCGAACGTCTGTTTTTTCATGCAGGGATAATAGGCGTTAAAACTGACATGTCAAGGTAAAGCGCTACGGTGGATAAACGGAGGCCAAGGATTTCCTGCTTTTTTGATATACTCTAGCAGCCACCCTTAACATATCAAACCCCTCTCTGGCAGAATGTGTCACTATTTGAGACACTATATTATCTGAAACGCAGACGCAAATAGGGCGGCGGGGTATTAGTAGGTGGTCATATCGTAGTAATAGGGCGGATCGTTGATTGCCGACAGTGCGTTAAGCGCGGAGTTATGCGCGTCCATCATCGTATTCTGCAGCATATTATAGGTCGCCATATCGGTGATGCCCGACGATGAGGTGCCGGTGCCCGACGGCAAGTAATCAGAGTAGTCGAAATCTTCAGCCGGGGTTTCTACAATCTGGGAGGCGAACCGGCCGCGTTCATACTCGCTTGCCTGATTCCAGGTATAGGTGAGGTACTTTGAGATAACGTCCATGCCGCACATCAATTGCTTCTCCCCCAGACTCAATTTGGAAAAGCCGGTGGCAATCTCCCGGCCTATTGAATCTCGCTGGCTGGAAGTCCATAAAAGCTCGGACCCGGTGTTGAGCGCCATTGTGAACGCCACGTAATCAAGAAACGCGTCCAAATCCTTGTCGGTGAACGCCAGCATGTTGGCCTTGTCGAACGCAACCACCTTGACGTGTACGTACATTACCTGCAAAAACTCGTGCCACTCATCGGCAGGGGTTTTCAGCGCTTCGTTGTGAAACGCCCCCACCAGCGACGCGCGCAGCATCGCCGCCTCCCAGGGATCGGTAATGGAAGCCAGCTTATCCCGGGTAACGGTAAGGCCATCTAAGTCGGCAAACACCGCTTCCGGATCGGCATCAAAATCGCGCAGCCACGCGTTGAGCAGCCTGTCAGCTTCAACCTCGGTGATCTGCTCCCCGACGGTCAGTTCAAGGATGTCAATGCCTGCCTTGACGTGCTCGGAGCGGAGGACGAAATGGTTCTTCTCGGCAAGCGCGGGAGAGGTCGAGGAGGGGTCTTCAATAAAAACGTCGGCGGGCAGGTTCTCGGCAGGCGAACCCTTGCGGATAAAGAGATAGGGCGTACCCATCTGATCTGTAAACTGCATCACGTCGCCCGCGAAGCTAAAGGTATAGGTGGCTACCTCGACGGTGTAGGCGTCCTGAAAAGTAAGAAGATAACCGTCCATAAAATACATACCTGCACTCGACCCGCCCGGGTACTCAGATACGTACTGACCGTCCTCGGCAAGCTCAAGGCTCCAGTCGTAATCACGGCAGCGCCACTGCCCATAAATCATCTGAGCGGATAAACTCGTCAGCAGCAATAAACTCAAAACAACCAATCTTTTCAAAATTCCTCCATAGTTATCTGCAAAGGGCATCCGCAAGACGCCCTTACTATTTCTGCATGCAATCTTTTTGCTCTACGGATGAACTCAAGGGCAAAAAAGATGCCTCGGTTACCATACGTAGCGCATACCTATGCCCACGCCGGGCAAAACAATGGTGTAGGGTTCACCGTAGTATCCGTCTCCGTAATAAGAATGACCGGGGCGGGAATAGTATCCGAACTGAAGCTCCGGGACAACCGAAATCCAGTTATCCTCGCCTGTCTCGAATATAAGCCAGTCGGCTCCAACAATAAACGCAGACGACATCCCCCACTTGTTATCGAATTGCCAGTAGCTCTCCCAGTCATAAACGATGTGGTCCGAACCCTCAAACTTACCCTGCACGTTCCACAGGCCGACACCTGCGCCCAGGAACATCCTGAACCGACGCCCCGGGTTCATTATCTTGAGGATTTTGAGCGCACCGGAGAAATTATAGTAGGCCGGGGTGTCGTTCCTTTGCCTGAACGTAAAGCGGCCTATGGCCTCGAAACCCAAACCTTTCTCGGATAACAACCGGTAGGCGATGCCCTGGCTTAAGAAATCGGCGTGTACACCGACCGCCTGCTCGGCAAATACACTCGAAGCGGCTCCCGCAAGCAGGGAAAGCAGGACCATCCCTTTAAGGTATCCGGACATGATTGCCTCCTACCAGTTGAAGCTGAGCCCGAAACCTATATCCGGGAACCAGTACCTGGTGCGGGTGTCCGCAAAGGTACTTTGATTCAAGCTATTCTTCTGCACCCGGTAGAAAAACCCGGTGTCCAAGTCCATCTTGAATCGCCCGCTCTCGTAGACGTACTCGGGGTTGCGGGCAAAAATCTGCAAGGGCGATATGGAGAGTCCGACGAATATCCGTCCGCCAAACGCAAGATTCTTTTCGTCGTTGTAAATCTGGCCGGTGCTTCCCCCGCCGATGCCCACAAACGGCGAAAGCCAATCATCCTGGACAAATACCAGGCCGGTGCGCAGACCCGCGCTGTAAAGGATATCCCTGTTATTATCGTCCGAGATGAATATCCCGATGCCGTGCGGAGCCACGAACCAGGCGGTTTGCCCTTTTATGGGAATAAACGCACGGAACTCAAGGCCGCCGGATACGGGATCAATCCTGCCGCCGAACCCGAAGCTATACCCTGCGGTTGCAATCACGGGGACTAACAAAGTACATACGATGAGCGCGATGATTATTTTCTTCATAACTGCACGCCTCCTTTATAAGGAAAGCATAGGCCTTGCCGACGTTTTGTCAAGACCACAGATTAAAGATTACAGCCCTTCATCTTCCCCACGCCTGTGGGACGAATCAAAACCTGAAACCTGTGTACAGCCCAAACTCCGGGTAGAAACCTACCCCGTTGTCGGTCTTGCCGAACAAAACGTTCCAGTCAAGCCCGGTACCCAGCAGCCAGCTAAACCCCGGGGTATGCACCACCGCACCGGCCAGCCCGAAGTTCAGCCGCATGCCCATTTTATGTTCCTTCACGTAATCAATGGCCATCATGTAATCGTTAATCAGTATCTCGATATCCTCGAGGGTCAGGGTATTTATGTACTCCTCCACCAGTTCCTGAGTGACCGCCGGGATGAACCAGTTGTTGGTAAACTGAAATCCAAGCGGGAAAAGCACCCTGTCGTTGGCCGCTGAAAAGGATTTCTGCAATCCCCACGCCCACTGCACGTGCACGTAAGGGATGTCCTGCGTGGCGTCTATCTTCCCCCAGAGATTAAACGGCGGAGGCATATCGCTGACTTCAGCGTCCGCAGTGTAGTTTTTATAGTGGACGTTGATATCGGCGGCAAAACCGATGGAGCGCTCGTCCTCAAGGTTAATGCCGAAGCGGAAGAACCCGGGCGGCGCAATGGCAGGCCGTGTACCAACCACGTGGGTGCCAGCGTTTTCGTTGGTGTAGTCGACGTTTTCCTCGGGGATACTATACAGCCCGGCACGCCAGCCTATATTGAGGCCAAAGCGCCACGGGGCGGAAATGAGCAGGGCGGTTAAAACAAAAACGTTCATATTCTCTCCCTTCGATTTTAAGAGATTATAGGCCGAAGGTAAGGAAATGCAAGAGAGATTACCCTACAAGTTTAATAGAACTTGACACGCTACACATGTTTACTATACTCGTAGCATGTAAACTTTTGAAACCTGCGCTTGTAAGGCGCAAGGAGGCATAAATGTCTTACACTCCAGAACTAGTCTTGATGGCTTTGGATTCAGAGAATCAAAATCGTAATAAAACTCTTATCGCAATTGGTGAAAGTTCAGAATTGCAGAATTGTATCCAATTGATTGAAAAAGCAGTAGAACTCCTCGTTAAGATTTTCTACCGAGACCACCAAAGCAAAGATGAAGAAACATTGAAGATTGTTGGTTTTCGCTTAAGTAATAGTTTAACCGCTTCGATCAATCTTATTTTAACTGGTTGGTGGTATGTTTCGGTTATGCTTTTCAGAGACATCCTCGAGACAATCTTTCTTCTTTATTATTTCGAAGAAGATCGTGCGAGAATTGATGAGTGGCGAAATGCTTCAAGAAAAGAACGTTTGGATAAATTTGGACCTCCAGTACTCCGCAAATCTTTGAATGACCGTATACGGCAATCCACAGGTGAGAACGAGCATCTTAAAGGAATAGATAAACGTTATCAATTCTACTGTGAGCTAGGTGTTCATCCTACTTGCAAAGGTATCTATTCTACCTCTAATAACGAAGGTACACTCACGGGTTGGTGTTTTTTTAATGAGGACTATCTGCCTAAATATCTCATGGAGCTTGTGAATCTATCCGGCTTTGCATTAGATTCTTTCGTTCAAGCTTGCGGAGAGAAAAACCTATCTTTGGAAATAAAGGATGAAGTCGACACTCGACTTGAAGAGGGGTTGAAATGGTCAAAGAAACACCCTGAAGGTACTTGGTCTGAGATAAACCTAGATTAAATCAAGTGGGCCGACCTTAAGGTCGGCCCCTACGTTTTTAATCAGTGCAATCTGTGGTTAGTTTACCATTCTCCCGTCGTCAGGCTATTCGGGAGGGAAGGGCGTTTTGGAGATCTTCAGCCTCAACTGGCATTTCAGGCACCGCTTTGCCTCGTCCACCGCCACCTCTTCTGCAAACACGCATTCCACCTCGGAAAAATCGCTCAATCTCTTGCTGACTGGAAGGCTTTCAGCTTCGGCCCGCTTTCTTGAGGCAAATTCCTCGTCTCTTCCTATGCAAGGGTCTTCTTCCTCTTCCGGAACGAGTTTTTGCTCAATTTGACCCTCCCCACCCAGGTACTTATCTATGGAAGAAGCGGCCATTCTACCTTGCTGAATCGCCTCGATCACCGAAGAAGGCCCGCTCACTATATCACCCCCTGCAAATACACCTCGTTTTGAAGTCAGGAGTGATTCGGAGTCCGCCTCAACGTTCCCCCATTTATTGGCTGAAAGACCAAATTCCCTGGGAACCTTGGAGCGCTGACCGATGGCCATTATCAGGTTATCCACTTCGAGGGTATACTCACTGCCTTCAACGGGAACGGGGCGCCTTCTGCCGCTGGCGTCGGGTTCGCCCAGTTCCATCTTTATGCACTCCACTTTCAATCCGTCGCGTCCGGACGAAACGTTGGTGGGCGCCGTAAGAAAGCTGATGTTCACGCCTTCGTTTATGGTCTCTTCTATCTCTTCAGCGGTTGCAGGCATCTCTCCGCGGGTTCGCCGGTAGAGTATGCTGACTTTTTTCGCCCCCATCCTTAACACGCTTCTCGCCACGTCCATGGCCACGTTGCCGCCTCCGACGACCGCAATCTCCCCGGCAATGTCTATCTTTCGCCCCAGATTTATGGCGTGCAGCACGGCTATTCCGTCCAGCACCAGGGGGTTATCCTCTCCAGAGATTCTCATCTTCATGCTCTCGGAAGTACCTATGGCCAAAAAGATTGCGTCAAATCCCTGGTTAAACAGTTCATCGAGCGAGGCTATCGTGACGTCCAGCTTTATGTTCACGCCGATGTCTTCTATATATTTAATCTCCTGGTCAAGAACCTCTCTCGGCAGCCGGTACTTGGGTATACACGTTCGCATCATTCCACCGGGTTCAGACAGGGATTCGAAAACGGTCACGGAATGCCCCAACGGTCTTAAGAACCACGCCGCGGTCAATCCTGCAGGCCCGGAGCCTACGACCGCCACCTTTTTGCCGGTCTCGGGCGCGATTGCAATTTTGGAACGCCACCTGCCCGAATCCCGCTCGGCTATGAATCTTTTCAGCGCTTTTATAGAAATCGGCTCGTTTACTTCGGTTCTGCGGCACGCCTCCTCGCACGGATGAAAACACACGTGCCCCAGCACGTTCGGGAACGGAACCTTTTGTCTTACGACCTCCAGGGCATCCTGATACCTGCCCTCGGTAATCAGCTTCACGTATAATGGAACGTCTATCCCTGCGGGACAAGCGTCTTTGCAGGGCACCAGCACCTTTTCGCGGTCTTCTTCGGCAAATTCCTTCTTGTCAACCAATGAACCTGAAGGGCACACCTCCACGCACGCCAGACAGAACTTGCACCCTGCATCTTTCAACGATACGTCGCTGCTGGTGCCTACGAGGGTCTTTATACCCCGGTCAACCAGGCCAATGACACCGGCGCCCCTTATATCCTGGCACATCCTTACGCAGCGTTCGCACAGTATACACAGGTTAGGATCCCTGGTAAATAACGGCTCGTCTGAGGCAACGGCAAAACCCCTGTGATGAGGCGTATGTCCGGCAAGCAGTTCGGGTACGCCAATCCAATCGGCCACTTTCCTCAACTGCGAATTCTCGGCAAGCTTATGCGGATATTCGCTCAAGGTCAGCCAGATGTTGTTCTTCCTCAATTCCTTAAGCCTTGGGGTATTGGTATGAACCACCATTCCTTCGCCGGCGGTCGTGACGCACGCAGCCGGAAATCCCCTCATGCCTTCTATCTCCACAACGCACAACCGGCACGCGGCCATAGGGGGAATGTCGGGGTGATAGCACAGATTAGGAATATAAATGCCGGCGCGGAGCGCGGCCTGCAACACTGTTTCGCCCGCTTGCGCTTTTACTTGCTTGTCGTCAACAATCAAAGTAATCATTGCACCACCTCCGTAATCATTGTATTGCGTCGAAGTTGCACGCGGCAATACACGCCTTGCATTTTATGCATTTCTCTTTGTCTATCTTCGCGTACTGCTTCTTTTCCCAAACGACGGCATCGACAGGACACGCCTTGTAGCAGGCCCCGCATTTTACGCATTTCTCCTCTATGACCTCGAATTTCACAAGCTCCACGCATACGTGAGCGGGACAGCGCTTGCCTTCTATGTGCGCTTCATACTCATCTGAAAAGTACTTCAGGGTTGTCAACGCCGGATTGGGTGCAGTATTGCCGAGTCCGCAAAGCGCGGTGTCTTTTATGGACTCGCCCATCTTTTGCAGAAATTCAAGGTGCTCTTGCTTGCCCTTGCCTTCGGTGATTTGTTCGAGAACCTCCAGCATCCTTTTTAAGCCAACCCTGCACGGAACGCACTTACCGCACGATTCCGCCACCGTGAAGGCCAGGAAGAACCGGGCTATATCAACCATACAGGTGCTCTCATCCATGACGACGAAACCGCCTGACCCCATAATCGCGCCCGTTTTCGTAATGGACTCAAAATCAATAGGCGTATCCATAAGGTCTTCGGGCAGACACCCGCCCGAAGGACCGCCTATCTGTATGCCTTTGAACGCTTTTTTCTTATTCAGCATCCCGCCGCCCGGGCCGTATATGAGCCGGCGAATAGTGGTTCCCATCGGGATTTCTACCAGACCGGTATTCTTCACCTTGCCGGCCAGGGCAAAAACCTTTGTGCCCGTACTCTTTTCAGTACCTATGGAAGAGTACCACTTCACGCCCCTCGTAATGATATGCCTGACGTTGGCAAAGGTCTCCACGTTGTTAATGACCGTCGGCTTGTCCCATAATCCCTTTTGCGCAGGATACGGGGGCCGGGGTTTCGGCATTCCCCTGCGGCCTTCGATTGACGCGATAAGAGCGGTTTCCTCGCCGCACACAAACGCCCCGGCGCCTTGCTTTATGGTAATCTCAAACGAGAACTCCGAGCCGAGGATACCCTGACCCAGAAATCCTTTTTCCCCGGCCTGTGATATCGCTCCCTCTAATCTCTTTATTGCCAATGGATACTCCGCACGGCAGTAGATGTATCCCGCATTTGCGCCGATTGCAAAACCCGCGATGATCATTCCTTCAATCACCGAATGCGGGTCACCCTCCAGGATACTGCGGTCCATGAACGCCCCTGGATCGCCTTCGTCTGCGTTGCAGATTATGTACTTTTCATCGCTCGCTTCTTTTTTGCAGAACTCCCACTTCAACCCTGTGGGGAATCCGCCGCCGCCCCTGCCTCTCAGGCCTGAGCTTTTTATTTCCTCTATCACCTGCTGTGGAGTCATCTGCAGTATCTTTTTCAATGCATCGTAGCCGCCCTGGTCAAGATAATCACTAATCTTGTCAGGGTCAATCTCACCGCAGTTTGAAAGAACAATCCTTACCTGGTCAGCGAAAAACTGCTTGTAATCATCACCGGCCTGCAGTCTTTTTACGGGTTCCCCTGCCTGCAGATGCTTTTCTGCAAGCTCTGAGATGTCCTCAGGCGTAACGTACTCGTAGATAACCCGGCCGAGTTCAGGGGTAATGATATCAACCAGCACGTCCCTGAACAGACCCCTGTCGCCGGTTTTTACAATTTCCCATTTATCGGTCAACTTGTGACGCGCCAGCTCATTTCTGAAATTAGCCTCCACCTTTTCAGCGCCGGCTGCAATCCCGCTCGTACCCATGCATATCAGTATTCGGTTTTCCATTTTACTCAGCCCCTTCCGATTTGTAGCTGTCCAGAAGGACGTCCAGGTTTTTAATAGTGCACCTTCCGTGAAAATCTTCGTCAACCACAATAACGGGCGCTATGCCGCAGCACCCGAGGCACGCAACTCTTTCAAGGGAAAACGTGCCGTCGGCCGTGGTTTCGCCTTCGCTTACTCCTAATTTGTCTGACAGGTAATCGAGAAGTTCCTTCCCGCCCATGACGTGACAGGCGGTGCCCTGGCAAACCCTGATAGTATGCCTGCCCCGCGGGGTAAGGTAAAATTGAGTGTAGAACGTCAACACCCCGTAGATTTTTACCGGATAGATTGAAAGTTCTTTTGAAACCAACTCTACTGCCTCTTTGGAAACGTAGCCATAGGTGTCTTGAATTTCCTGCAGCAGGGGAATCAAGGCGCCCTTTTTGTCGCGGTATCGCTCAATCGTCTTCTTTGCATCCGAAAGGTCAATCTCCATTTACAGACCATCCTCTTTAGATACTTTTTTTTAACTTGTGTGCCGATTCATGTGGAGGCACAAATCGCTAGTTACCGGCAACTATACTCATTTGAATCGCCGTGTCAAGGTTTTGGGGAGCAAACTCTGGGGAATTTCTCTCCGGTCGTTGGGGAGTTTTGCCGCAAAGAAGTCGAACTGCCCGAATTATTCCCGTTGACTAAGACGTGTCAATCAGAAAAGGGTGTATGAAACTCAGCCGCTTACTCTTGGAACGGCTGTTTTCTTGACCACTGGCCTCTGGACCGTCTTAATTTCATATTGCGGGATAATTTTTACCGCAACTATTTTGACAGTGACCATCTTCGAGGTCATTATGCTGTAGGAATTATCCAGCTTTATATAGAAACTTCCATTGATAGGCTTATCCATCTTGGCGTAATCCGTAACAATTCCACTGCTATATTTGAAGGGTACCCAATTACCATAAGAATATCTCTCTAAAGTGTAATTGATGTCGAGACCTGAGTTCAAAGTATACAACTTAGACAAGTAACCTAGCGCAAATCCGGCAACTGGATCAACTATCCCTACCACCTCTGGCAGTTGTTCTACCATGGAATTCAGACCTTCAACGGCCTCCTGCCCTACTCCTATCCAATATACCCAATACGATGTTCCTTCCGGAAGCGAGACCTTTACGCTTGACGACAACCCAGCACTTATTTTCTTTTGGGTATCGACTAATTTTTCTGGAACTGAATCTACCTTGACCAATGTAGATTCTACAACCGAAACGTATGTGGTTTCATAAAGTATGTCCCAGATTACACTCGTATTAAATCCAATTTGCTCTTCGCTAGAGGGAATACGCTTGATACTCAGTCCATAAGTCTTACGAAAAAGGAAGGTGTTGGCTAACTCGAAACAATATACGGCTGTCTTGGGAACCGCAATCTTTTTGTCTACCCATCTGGTTTTAGTGTCTTGGAACTTAACTGATGCTGGCCATTCCCGGATAATTATTCCACTTATGTCTTCACCTTTAATCGGCTCGACATTGATAACTATCGTATCTCCCGCAGCAAAGCTGTAGTAAAAGGTCTGTGTTTCACTGGCAGGTATCTTGAAGGTCAAGTTTGCAACATCGACTGTTTCGAGAGCAATCAGAGCATGTACACCCATCAATACAATTGTTACAGCAACAAACAAGAATTTCTTCATTAGTTATTCCTCCTCAATTAAGGGGTTGCTGTTCAATAATAGCCGCTTTCTTCATAGTGTCAAGCGTCGTTGCCGCATCAACACGGTTGATGCACTCCAAAAAAATCTGAGTAATCTGTGTCATCTGTGGTTTATAACTTGACTCACCCCGTCCCGTCCCATAGAATAGCATATGCGAGTTGGAATCATCGGCGCCACCGGTCTGGTAGGGCGAACGACCTTGAGGATTTTGGAAGAGCGGGGGTTTCCGGTAAGTGAACTGGCCCTGTTTGCATCTGAGAGGAGTACCGGCGAGCGGATAGAGTTCAAGGGTGAAGAGTATGAGGTTATGACGGTGGGTGAGAATTGGGATCTGCTTGCCGACATCTTCTTCTGCTCGGTGGATGATGAGGTGGCGAGGGGATTACTGAAGGGCTACGAGGGCGATGCCTGGGTGATAGACAAGTCCAAGGTGTTCAGGATGGACCCGAACGTACCCCTGGTGGTGCCCGAGGTCAACTGGAACGCGGTGGGAGAGAGCGAGTCGAGGATAATCGCCAACCCGAACTGCACCACCATCCCCTTTGTGATGGCTCTGGATGCGGTTCGTAAGGTTGAGAGACCGGTGAGGATTGTGGTGACCGCTCTGCAGTCCGCATCAGGCGCAGGCAAGGCCGCGCTGGAGGAATTGAGTCTACAAAGGGAGTACCTGGCTGCGGATCAGAAGATGCCGCAGGATGCAAAGGAAGTATTCCCGCAGATTCTTGAAGCCAACCTGATACCGCAGATAGGCTCGTTCGATAAGGCAGGGGAGTCATCCGAGGAGCGCAAGCTAAGGGAGGAGTCGAGAAAGATTCTGGGTGATGCGGAATTGCAAATCCATGCCACTTGCGTCAGGGTGCCGGTGGAGGTGGGTCACTCGCTGGCGGTGAGCTGTGTGTTCGAGGAGAAGGTGGACATCAAGGCTATCGGAGATTCCCTGGCGTCGTTCTCCGGGATCGTGTTGGTGCCTGATGGTGAATTGATAACTCCCAGGGAGGTAGAGGGTAAAGACGAGGTGTTCTGCGCCCGGCTGCGGTACGATCCGCAGGACGAGCGGGTGATTCATATGTGGCTGGCTGCGGATAATTTGAAGAAAGGGGCGGCGTTAAACGCCATACAGATTGCAGAAAAATTAACCAATCCCTGATTTTACTAACAGATTGCTTTACCATTAAAATAATTGACATCATGCCCATTATTCCGTATACTTTTTGTCCATGTTTTCAGGACGCCTTAAAAAAACCCTTTCGGGCCGGGTTAGTATTCTTATTGATCCAGGTAATCAATCACGGGCACGTCACATCACGCTGCCTAAATGGCTCCTCGCCACACTATCGCTTCTTGCCGTCTCGTTCATCCTGGGTGTGGGTTTCTACTCGCTGAGCAGTTTTAATCTCAACGGCAAAGTAAACCGCCTGGAGTGCAAAAACCAAAAGATAGCGCAAAAGATAGGTACGCTCCGGCAAACCGCTGACTCAATAAGCACCTGCCTGGCTTACGTTGAACGCCACGACGTCCAGCTTCGCATTCGCAAGGGCATGCAAGTACTGCCCGCAGACGTGCGCCAACTCGGTGTGGGCGGCCCAACCACGGTGCCTGAGGAGTTGGCCGGATTGAGGAAGACCAAAAGCCCCTACTATTCCGAGGTCAGCCGCATATCTCAGGACGTGAACGCGCTGCTGCGCAAGGCGCGCTATCAAGTGGAGAGTTTTGCAGAAGTCGAGGCCAGGCTCGCCAAGGACACCGAGATGTGGAATCATATCCCTTCTATTGTACCCACCACCGGCAGGTTCAGCGGACGTTTCGGGTTCAGGAAAGACCCCATCCTGGGAATCCGCAAGATGCACTGCGGGGTGGACATAAGCAACAAAATTGGAACCCCGGTCATAGCGCCCGCCGACGGCGTGGTCTGCTTTACAGGCAAACTCAGCGGTTACGGCATCGTGATGAAGATTGACCACGGCTACGGTATAATGACCGTCTACGCCCACCTTTCCCGCATATACGTCGAGCCGGGCCAGGAGGTTTCGCGCTACGATTTGATTGCCGCCATCGGCAACACCGGCAGAACCGTGGGACCGCACCTGCACTACGAGGTACGCATAGCAGGCAAAGCGGTCAATCCAGAGGGCTATCTCCTCGACGCAGACGAGGCTTTCAAAGGCCAACCTCCCGAAACCTGGCCCCGGCTTCTTCCGCAGCGTTAGCCTACCAAACGAACGTATCAGCACGCCCATCCTATCTTCAGGCAAGGGCACAGTCTGTTTTGCAGACTGGATACCGGACGTCAAGACAGGCCACGGCCGCCTGGATACAGACGGTGTACTCGCCCAACAGGATTGCCATAACTCCTTGACAGAAGGCGCTTTTATCAGTATACTTCAAATCCATGTCAAACAGGCGTATAATGAAGTTTTTGAGGGGACGTATCACGTTCCTGGCTGATTTCGCAGGCAAGCAGAAAGCCCTGACCGTCAGTGTTCCCCGCTGGCTGCTTGCTTTATGCGGTTTGATATTCCTTTCCCTGATTGGATTTGGAGCGGGAACGGTTGTTCATCGCATGAGGAACGAGTTTCCCCATTACGAACTGACTCGGCTGGAAAACGAGCACCAAAGGATAGTTGAAAAATATGGGGCACTGAAATGCCAGGCTGACTCCCTCAACATGCTCCTTGCCTTTATGGAACAGCACGACGTGCAGCTCCGCATCCAGGGTAATCTAGACGTGCTGCCCGCCGACGTTCGCAAGCTGGGTATCGGCGGTCCGGACGAGGAGTCGCCGCAGATGGCCAGGCTCCGCCAGATGCGCGGTTCGGCTTACAAACAGGCCGAGCAGCTTACCCGAACGGTGGAGGATATGAAACGCAAGACCCTCTACCAGCAGGAGAGCTTTGCAGAGATTGCCGATAAGCTCGATCAGGAACAGCACGCAAGGGATCACACACCCTCCATTCCCCCTGCCGAAGGACACATGACCAGCGGCTTCGGCTACAGGATTGACCCCTTTCTCCGATGCCCCAAACTGCACACCGGTCTTGATATTGCCAACTACCACGGCGCACCCATCGTAGCCACAGCCGACGGAGCCGTTTCCTTTGTCGGCTACCTGGGAGGCTACGGCCGGATGGTAAAAATAGATCACGGCAACGGAATTCAAACGCTGTACGGCCATCTTTCAACAATCTGCGTAAAAGCCGGACAGCAGGTTTCCCGAAGCGAAGTAATAGGACTCATGGGCAACACCGGACGTTCCACCGGAACCCATGTTCATTATGAAGTAAGAATAGCGGGCAACCCGGTCAACCCCATAAACTACTTTCTTCGTAAAGAGAATTCCAGGGAAATCAACTTCTAGTATCGAATAAACCACAGATGGAAACTCCTGGGAATCGTTTTCTCTTTAGGAGTGCGCAGATTACGCCGATTTTTTTGAACCGTGTTGTCGCGGCAAACGACTAGCTTCCAGAGGAAACTTAAGTCCTTGCACTCCATATTCGTATGTCATTGCGAGTACTGCAGACCGAAGGAATTCAGGACAAAGCAATCTGATAGATAGGGGTGGAACGCGGGTTCTCCAACCCGCGGAATAATGAGAAAGGCGGGCTGGGGCGACCGACGCAGATGGCGGGTAAGTTTGTATGGGTGAAGTAACAATCTACCTTGAATACCCCCCCTCCCTTGTGGAGGGGGGTAAAGGGGGAGGGAAGAATTTACATACATTCTGTTTTCACAACCTCTTTTTCTTTTACCCCTTCCCCCGGTGTCTCTTCGAGCCACCGACCCCTCCCACCAGGGGAGGGGAAATTTCATTGATAGCGTCTTCTTTTATTTCCCTCTATAACTTATGAGCACATAAAGCACTCAGGTATCCGAACCCCATAATCTGCCCGCTATTCGCTAAAGACATCTAAAACGGCAATTCGCTAAACTCTATGAGAAATGTAGCCTTTTGCGGAGTGTTGATTTTGCTTGCTCCGTGAAATAAGCTGCCAGCCTCTTGACAACATCGAGGATTTGACCTATACTTCTGTGATGTTCAAGCGTGTCATGTTCTGGCTCTCCAAGCGTGTTACTTTTCTCGTCGATACAGGATCCCGCGGCAAGGTAACAAGGCTTGCAACACCCAAGTGGGGATTACTGGTGATTGCGGTGGTTTTTGCCGCCTTTCTGGGTTTCGCCGGCTTTTCCATTACCTCGCGGGCGACAGAACAGGTAGACTACGAGAAACTATCCCATCTTGAAGAAAGCAACAAGCTTTTAGGAAAACAGTACGACCAGCTAGAGGTACAAATCGACTCCCTCAATATGATGCTGGGATTACTCGGTCGCCACGATCTGCAGCTTCGCGTACGGGCCAACATGGAAGTCCTGCCCTCCGATGTTCGCAAGCTTGGTATCGGCGGCAAAGAACAAACTGACAATGAGTTGCTGGCTTTGAGAAAAACCAAAAGCAAACAGTACCAGAACGTGGCAGAAATTTCAGGTACGGTGAACGAACTCCTGCGCAAGGCCCGCTACCAGAAGGAGAGCTTTACTGAAATCAAAGATAAGCTTACCGAAAACAAACATCTGCGTGATCACACTCCGTCCATCCGACCGTGCAACGGATGGCAGTGCTCGGGATTCGGATACCGCATAGATCCGTTCACCAAGCGCCCGCGGATGCATAACGGGCTTGATATCTCCAACGTTCCGGGCACACCCATCGTGGCTTCAGCCGACGGCGTTGTTTCCTACACCGGCGCGCGCTCCGGTTACGGCCTGTGCGTAAAGCTGGATCACGGAAACGAGATTGAGACATTCTACGCTCACCTGTCCGGCATCTACGTGAAACCCGGCGAACGAGTGGAACGCGGACAGGTAATAGCCATCATGGGCGCATCAGGACGCAGCACCGGCACCCACCTGCATTACGAGGTAAGGGTCGGGGGCAAGGCGGTCAACCCGCTCAACTACATAATAGACGAAACCGAATTCAGCTTCTAGCCGGTGCCCCGCGTAAAATCATATCCCCCATCTGAACCCGGAAAACAATCAAGAAAAAAAGATACAGTGATGAAAGAGCACACCGACAGCAAAAGGCAAAAATGGGTGTGGGCGTCGTGGCATCAGTGGGTAAGGGCGCTTGCGGCAACCGCCGCCGTAATAGCCGCAGACCAGATTTCCAAAGCTCTCGTCGTGGCCAATCCGAAGCTGCATGAGTGGGTGACGCTCATCGATCCCTTCCTGAAAGTAACTTATCTTCAAAACGAGCAGGGCATATTCAGCATATCGTACGGCCCCGGGTTTTTGTATATAATCCTATCCTCCATTGCAATGGGTTTCGTGATATTTTTGCTCCTGCGGCCTCAATCCAGGTTCGTCTCCGTGCTTCTGGGACTTATCCTGGGCGGCGGCTTCAGCAACAACCTTATTGACCGCATTCGCCTGGGATACGTGATTGACTGGATTGATATGGGGCTTCGCAATTGGCGTTTCTGGGGGGTTTATAATATTGCAGATGCCTCGGTTGTAATTTCGGTTATACTGCTTTTGGCCTGCGAACTCTTTAGCGCAAAAAAAAGGAAATGAAAATGAACGAACAGAAAAAGCTTAATAAAAAACCCGCGGAAAAGAACAAATGGGTGTGGGCGTCATGGCATCAGTGGATAAGGGCGCTTACGGCAACTGCCGCCGTAATAGCCGCTGACCAGATATCAAAGGCCATTGTCGTTGCGAACCTTGACCTTAACCGGTGGGTGACGTGGATTGATCCCTTATTGAAGATAACTCACGCACACAACCACCAGGGGATGTTCAGCCTCTCGTTCGGCCCGCAATTCTCCTACATCATCCTGCCGATGATTGCGGTTGCCTTCGTCATCTACCTTCTCCTGCAGTCCCAAAGCAAGTTTGTTGCCGTGCTTCTGGGCTTAATCCTGGGCGGGGGACTGGGCAATCTTATAGACCGGATAAGATTGGGCTACGTGGTGGACTGGATAAGCATGGGCCTGCGCACCTGGCGCTGGGCCACCTACAACATCGCGGACAGCGCCATCGTGGTTTCGGTGATTCTTTTGTTAATCTGGGAGTTCTTCTTCTCCAAACCCAAGGACAAGTCTGAGGAACCCGCAGAGAACGAAAAATCCTGAGGTTTACCGTATCAGTACGACTTTACCCGTAGGAGTTGACGTACCCGACTCAACCCTGACGAAGTAAACGCCGCAAGACAACGGATAACCTTCCTCGTCCGTGCCGTCCCACCGGATAACTTGACTGCTTCTAATCGTTAGATGCCGCACCACGCGCCCGCCTGCATCGTAGATCAATAGCTCACCCCTGATATCAGGTGACGAGACGCGGAACGTAAACGACCCCCCCACGCTTGGTTTAACGGAAAGAGTTGGATGTCGGATTACAGGATAAGAGGTCTCTTCTGTACTTGAACTAGTAGTGTAGGATGCCCAGATGCCAGCCGAGTCGTCACGGGTTGAACCCCACACGCACCACACACGGCCTGCACCGTCCACCGCTATGTCTGGGAAACGGTCAACCGCAGGATGTTCATTAACCGGTGCAGGCTCGCTCCAACCTGAACCGGAGTTCACCGAGTAGTAGATGTCGCCGTAAGCATCATTCTCTTCCAATGCCTGCCGCCACACAACCCAGGCGTTGCCGTAGGAATCTACCGTTATATCCGCCTCCGGCCAGGCAGTATCGTTGAGATTTCCCGCTTCCGCTATCGTATCAGGCTCAGACCACGCCTCGCCGTCACAATGACTAGCCCTTACCTGAAACGAATCATTTGCTGACCTGAAACTCCATATAGCCCACATACCACCCTTACGATCAGGACTAAGTGTAAATAAACCCAGGCCATATGGTTCCTCTTCATTAGCCTCAATGGTCGTTACATCACTCCAACTATTCCCGTCACAATATCTCGCCTCAAGATATTCCCCTGGAGAATGTTTCAGCCAGCCGAACCAAACACGGCCTAAGGCGTCGGTGGTTATAGAACAAAATTCATGTTCCATGGTTTCCAACGTATCCGTCGCCGTTTGTGGGTCTCCCCACTCGCCGTCCTGGTAACGGTTGTACGCCGCCTGACGGTTCCAAAACCGCATGGTTATCCATCCCACCCATACGCCACCACTGCTGTCAGCCGCTACCCTTGAGTTAAAGTTCTCAAATGGGTAGACGGGCACCGTATCTACCTCGCTCCAAACCTCCCCGTCGTAGCGAGTATAGTATATCTCCCCATAACCTGTATTGTCTCTAACCAACCATAAGGTGTCGCCTTTATCAAAACATGCCGATATCAGTCCACCCAAGTAGCATTCCGTTACTTTTTGCCACCCGGCTTGTTCATCAGGGAAGTACAGCACCCAAGGCAATATAATATTCCAGGCTATACCGTCATTAGCAACTATGGGAGTAGGTAATCCATTGTAGGTGTTATAGGGAACGAGCCGTTCCGGCTCCGACCACGCTACCCCGAGCATTACGCCCTGTAGAGCAAGAAATACCGGTAATATACCTTTCAACTTCATTACAGCCTCCCTGGGTTGAAACCCAGCAGTATTCTACTTGACCACAACCACCTTGCCGGTGTAGGTATCAGCCGGTGATTTGACGGTTATGAAATACACTCCGGCGGAAAGGTTTGCGGGCAGGGACGGCAGACAGTGAACGCCTGCCTCGTAAGTATGGGAAAGGCTGGTTATTGTGCGCCCGGCAACGTCGCTGATTGTTACTTCGATCCGGCTGGCCTGAGAAAGTCTAATGCTGCCCAGGACAGCGCCGAGACGGAAAACGCTCGTTAGATTAACCTGGAGGGGCTTGACGACTATCGAGGTTTCCTCGACTCCCACATAGTCGGTCTCAAAAGCAAGCAGCCCGTCAAATCCGCTGCCCACGTAAATCCACTTTCCGAAACCGACACCTTCGATTGAGCCGTTTGGAGCCTGATAAATACCAAGCAATTCGGCTGAGGTGGAGCCGGTTATCTCATAGATTGCAAGTCCTGAACCCTTGCCCGCCACAAAAATCCTGTCTGCAGCCACCGCTACGTCATAGGCCGCGCCCGGATCAAAAGTCTGAGCCGCGCCGGTGTTAAGATCAACCAGTTCAATCCCTTTGGCCTTCTCGGCAATAATTAGGGTGGAGCCGTACTTGGCAACCCCGACCGGATTACCGTCGGTATCTATGGTGCGTTCCAACTGGGGGGAAAGGGGATCGCTCAGGTCGTATATCTTGAGCCCCTCGCGATGCGCGGATACGTAAAGCTTGCCGCCAATTACGTCAAGACCGGTAACAACGGTTTCAGGCAAATTGAACTCATCTATCAACTGCTGGTTGTCCCTGCGCACCCCCTTGAGCTGCATATTGATACCGCCAAAATACAGGTATCCGTTAGTGGCCGCGACGTGCTCGTAGGACTGACTCAGGCTCCAGGTCTTGATAAACTGGGGGGACGATGCGGTGGAAATGTCGTACATGGAAAGCTGCTTATCTCCCAGTATGTAGAGCCAGTCATCGTCAATCGCGACGTCCTCGCAGGAGTGGGGAGCGAGGTGCTGAAGAGGTACAATATAATCGTCAAACAATTCAACGAGCATCACCCCTTTGCTGCCCTCACGAACGTAGGCGAAATCGCCGCGAACAAAACACTCACCCAGAGGATAACCCTGAGCAGGCACATGGCCATGAGCGATAAAGTGGGGATTGGTTGACCAACCGCGCGGCACCAATAAGCTGGGGGTTCCGTCCGCCGCCTCAAGTGCGGCGCCCGAATAACCTTCTATATTAATACGGGAGTTGGTAAAGGCATCGGTCAACTCGAAAACGATGTGATCGCCATCGGTACTGCCCAGCAATTCCCAGTAACTCTTTTTGTCGTCCTCGGCCCGGTATGCCTTTACGGAAGTAATATTCCCTTCCTTGCTCCACGTCACCGGGTATTTCATCCCGATATAAATAGCGCTCTGTGTGCTGAAACTAGCCAGACGTAGGTCCTCGGCTTGCTCCCCACCGGGAATAAGCGGATACACCATTGTGAAACAGCCCGGGGTTTGATATACCCAGTGATGTTCCGCCCTATCCCAGGTATTGTGGATTATGACAAAAGAATCGTTTGCAGACGTAATCTCGTAGCCAATGGCACAAATAGAATGATATATCCCCCGACCATTGTAATCGTAGTTGCCCACTGCCCAGTGAATTGGGCGTCCTTCATCGATTTCGTCGATGATTTTTCCGTAATTTGATGCCGGGTTGCCCGACACGGTGCTGCCGGTGAATGAATATCCATGCAGAGAGTTGGTGACGTATATGTGTCCACCGGTCATGCTGTTCCATCCGGTTCCGCCCTGCATGGAGTCGGTGCCCATCCCGATGGACAGTTCGCGGTGAACGTTGGTCAGGTCGCGATCTTCTTCCTCTTGCACGTCGTCCCAGCGATCGAAGTAGAAATCCACCAGGCGCGGGTAACCGCGGCGATCCCAGTAATCCAGAATCATGGACGAGGCGGTGGGTGAGCAGCCATAGCTCCACAGGGCGTAGGGTACGTTTTCTACCTTGTTGTAATCTGCGAGCTCGACTCCGTCTCTGACGATCCTCTGCCACCCGGGATGATCGGTATGTGACAGGAAATCATTATCAGGACAGGCAGGCATTTGGGAAGGTTCGTACTCCCTTAATTCAAAGGCGTGAAGATAATGGATGCCATCGTCTGATGTGAATTCAAAATACTCATTCAAGGGAGAGTGGTAGATGTAGCCGGTAAGAACGGCATCCGGCCAGAGTAATAGAGCCTCCACGATTGCGGCTTCCCGATTGACCTGAGAAACGGGCAGACAGTTTGCAAACTCGAATACCGGCTGCTGAGAGTAGCGCGCCCCCACAATCACGGTGGCGTAGCGGTCTATCCCCCATTCAATATCGTGCTCCCCGTATTCCCTGAAATACTCAAGCGCGGTTTCCGGAAGTTCGTAGATAAAGGCACGGACGTTTGGTTCGCCCGAAATACCTGAAAACGTCTCAACTTGAACTAATCGGGCGTCTGCCCAGTGAATATCTGCAACCGCGTCGGCCACGGCTCCACACTCGGCAAGCGGTGCAAATCCCGCTCCAAAAGCCAAAACTGCCAAAATAATCACAAGACCTCCTTAAGGTCATAATCCTTGACTACTGCAATATTCTATCAATACTCAGTATAGTGAGGGTAAGGAAGCTGTCAATATCCGGAGATAAACCAGTGTGATTCCCAGATCATCCACGATACGCCATAACGCCGGAATCAACTCCGCGCAAATACGATATTATCCCCTCAAGATCACAGGAAAGCATCTAACGGCGTAGATTACTCTTCGAACAGCTCCTGTACGTCCGGGTTCTCCCGTTCGGCTTCGGTGGCCTCGAAGAAATCGCGCGGCTCGAACCCGAACCATGCGGCGAAAATCTTTGCAGGGAACCGTTTAATTGCGGTGTTGTAATCCTTAACTATCTTGTTGTAGTCCAACCGGGCCTTGTTGATGCGGTTCTCTGTCCCTTCAAGCTGGGCCTGAAGCTGAAGGAAGTTCTCGTTGGACTTGAGTTCGGGATATGCCTCCACCACCACCATGAGCCTGGCCAGGGCATTGCTTAAATCACTGCTGGCTGCGGCGACGTCGGCAACGCCTTCGGCGTTATCCAGCCTGGCCCGGGCCCGGGTTACCCCGATGAGAACCTCTTTCTCTTGTTTGGCAAAGGCCTTTACCGTGGCCACCAGATTGGGAATAAGGTCGCTGCGGCGTTTGAGCTGACTTTCGATATTGGCCCAGGCTTCATCGACCTTCTCGTTTAAGGTAACCATGCGGTTGTAGGTACTGCACGCTCCCGCACTCAGGAAAAGGATAACCAGGAACAAAAGGCCAAGCACCACCCAAATCACAGGGCTGCGGCGCCTGCCGCTTACCGGGACTCCCACTTCGGGATTAACTGCTACGTTCATCTTTCTACTCCTCTATGGTTTGTTCGTTATTATAATCATTTTACTTACCTGCGCCAGTCTTTATTCAAAAAATGGCTGCGACTCACCACCCTCCACCTCCACCGCCGCCGGAAAAGCCTCCTCCCCCAAAGCTTCCCCCTGAAAAACCGCCGCCACTACTGCCGCTGGACGAACCGGAGCCAAAGGCAGACCAGAACCTGCCCTTCTTACCCTTCGCCTTGCCTATTGCGCCAACGATGCTGAGAATAATCAGGGTGATAACTCCCAGGAATCCTCCCAACCACACCACAAGGAACAGGATCGAGCAAATCGTCTCACCAATCCCGGCGCGGGACTCTTTAACAGCTGGTGCTCCCTGGGTTCGGCTAAACTCCACCTCGTAGTATTCTCCGATACGTACCGCGTACAGCTGCAGTGCCAGAAGGATTCCTTCACCGTACTCTTCCGATCTGAAGCGCGGCGCCAGAACCTGACGGTATATCTGGTCAACTACAGCGTCAGGTATGATTGCCTCCATCCCGGTGCCGGTTGCAGTGAATACCTCACGGTCGTCAATGGCCACCACCATGATAAGCCCGTTGTCTGCACCCTCCTGTCCTACCTCCCACTTCTCGCCGACATTTGCAGCGTAAAGCCAGGGTTCCTCGCCCCCGGTGGTGGATATGGTCAGCACCGCCATCTCGGCGGTGGTTTTACGTTCCACCTCGCGGCACAGG
>JAUVJT010000093.1 GCA_030592225.1 Candidatus Stahliibacteriota bacterium
CGTAGCTGGAAACCCATTGTTCGACGCCTGAGGAGTTATACTTGACGGTCGCGTAGTCGCTGGAGGTTCCTGAACCGATGCTGTAGCCTGTAACGCAGACGTTGGCTTCACCATCGAGGGCTATGGCATTGGCATGACCATAGTGACCGTCATAGCGGGCTACCCATTGCTCGACGCCTGAGGAGTTATACTTAACGGTCGCGCAGTCGCCGCTGTAGGTTTCTGAACCAACGCTGAAGCCTGTAACGTAGACGTTGGCTTCACCATCGAGGGCTATGGCGCTGGCTTCATCATAGCCACTTTCCGGTCCGTCATAGTGGGCGACCCATTGCTCGACGCCTGAGGTATCGTACTTAACGGTCGCATAGTCCTCGTTGGTTTCTGAACGAACGCTCCAGCCTGTAACGTAGACGTTGGCTTCACCTTCGAGTGCTATGGCATTGGCATAATCTGTGGTATCTCCCGGTCCATTGTAGCGGGAAGCCCATTGTTCAACGCCTGAGGAGTTATACTTGACGGTCGCGTAGTCCCAGTTGGTATCTGAACCAACGCTTGAGCCTGTAACGTAAACGCTACCCGAACCGTCAAGGGCTATGGCCCAGGCTCTATCTTCACCGTTTACCGGTCCGTCGTAACGTCTCACCCACTCCTCGGTAACCTGGGTGAAAACGACAGCAGGCAGTATTGCAAGAACTACGATAAGGAGCTTCTTCATAATCCTCCTCCTTCCAGAGAATTGTTTGCATATGATTCTAAGACGATTTGTAGAGGTTGTCAAGCCCCCTCACCCGTCTCCTTCGGAGCCACCCTCTCCCATAGGGACGGTCTCAGACCGGGCTGGGGGTGAGGGTGATGTAGTCTGTTCGAGGCTTTCTGAAGGACACGAAGTAACGACGCTTGCAGAGTCTCGGTCGGTGTGGGTGGTTGCCTTTTATCGAAAGAAAAAAAGAAGAGGCCCTTGCGAGCCTCTTCGTAAGCAAATAAAACAAAAAGGAGGGGAACGAAGACCTCGAAAGGTCTTCTATCACCATGAAACAAACAACCATAATCCTGCTGTGCAACAGGTGACTGCTTGGTTACGCATTATGATAGTGAGAAAATCCGGCTTGTCAAGATAAGCTTACTGGCCCAACCGCTCGAACATGCCCTCACCAAAGCGAATCTCGGGCAGTGCCTTGATGCGCACGTACAAATCCCACTCCAGGTTATCCAGGGTCAGGCTGGTGCCGGTACCGGGTGACAGCTCAAACACCGCCTCCCAGCAATGCAGTCCCTTGACTATTGACAGGTTGTAGTTTGCCACGTAGTCCTGCCAGGCGCTTTTGGGTTCCGACAGGTTAGTGCTCACGCTCATGTTCACCTCAAAGGCATAGGGGAAGAACAACTGCATCCGGGTAGAAACCATGTGGTCTACTCCAGTCAACTCACCCAGTGAATCCGTAGCGGCTTTCCACTGATCTTCAAGATAAATCTTGCTTTGAGAAAAGGCCTCCACAAAGGTCTCGCGCTCCTCGTGCGGATGGTAGAGCATATCTTCGGCAAGCACCACGCTGTCCGGCGGCTGAGCCTTCATTATGCTGTCGTAGGTTGCCGTGTCGCCGTACTCTATACCCAGACTGTCCCAGGGGATGGTGTCTTTGGCAAATCCTTTTTTGCGCCACCCGAACAAGGGAAATATAAGTTTGTCAAGTTGAGCGCTGGCCGAGGTGTTAAGGGTAAAGTCGTCGGTATAGAGATTATAAGTAATGTCAAACCCAGCCGTTACAGGCAACCCGTGAGGAAGGTCAATCCCGGCAGTAAGCGGAGTGAGACTATCGGTTAGCAGGTTGTAGCCGATACCGGTGGAAAGATTGAGCAGGTTTTGTTTCTTGAATTTGGTGCTATCGCTGGAAGAGCGGAACTTGGCCTGAAACGACTGAGCAATGCTCAGGTTGACCCTGTGTCCGGCAAGTGTGGTATCGAACCGGGGGTAGACAACCCAGGGGTGAATTACCTGTTTTGCCGGGGTGATGGAATAGGAAATGGAGGGATCTATCGAGTGCAGCATCCCGTTCATTCCCAGGATGTATATCCCGAAGATTCGGGATAACGTGGTGCTGAACGAATTGGTGAGCGAGTAGCTGGCGTCGCGGATAAGGCTGTCCTGTGTCCAGGTAAGGTACTGACCCGCATTCCATGATTGGTTGAACCTGTAGGCTCCCAGCAGGCTGTAGCTCCAGGACATGGACAGCGGCTGAGAGAACGAGGTGGTGCGGGTATCGGCAAACGAGGTGGTGGTATCGCCCAGTGTATCTACGATTACCGAGAGGTCGTGATTATACGTATTCGTAACCGAGAAGCTGGAAAAATTGATAGTAAAAAAATCCCACAAAGATGCGGTAGGCCAGGAGAAGTTAAATTTCGGCAGGGTCATATCGTACTCACCGGTTTCCAGATTGTCCTCACGAGACACGGAAAGCGATGCGGATCGCCCCAACAGTTTCCGGGATATGGAAACATCCGAGCGTGTCCTTCGGGTCAAATCCAATACCTGGGTCAGGCTGTCTTGATCGTCCATGTAGTCAAGAACGTAGTACTGGTCACTGGAAAAATTAATGTTGGCAAAAAGCTTTGTACCGTCAGGGATGAGGCTGGTGTTGTTCAAGCCAAACGTCCAACGCCGATGACGGGTGTCTATCTCGTTGATGTAATTGACGTAGCAGCCTCCGGAAAGATACTCTGCCCCGCTTGGACCGTAGAGCCAGTTGAAGTTGACCCCAGGCCTGAACCCCTTGTAGGTCATGATATCCAGGCCGAACAGAACCTCGCTATAGTCGTTGGTTACCCAGTAGTAGCGAATCTCCTTGGCAAACCAGCCATCGTCATCGCTGCGGCCGAACTTGAACGGCAGGAGCCCGGACTTGCGGTCGTTGCCTATGGGCAGGTACCAGAAAGGTGCTGCAAGCACCGGGATTTTCCCGATGCGCAGCAGAATGGGTTTGGCGATAACCATGTCGTTGAGAATCACCTTGAGCTGGCTGCCGTAGAAATCATAGTGCGGGGGGTAGCGTTCACAGGTGGTGTAGTAACCGCGGGTTATGTGAATGACATTTTCTTCAACCAGCCACACACCCTGGCCGGAGAAGTAACCTTCCTGTATCTGGGTGCGTCCCTGCTCCATAACCCCTTTATGGGACTCGACCCCGTAATGCAGGGTCTGGCCTATCAGGCTGTCCCCTGAGGAAATGAGTTTTGCGCCCTTGTAGGCAGACAGCATACGATCTGAAGTAGAAAATCGAATGGAATCGGCGTAAACTGTCATCTCACCATAAGTTACGTAACCATTATGCAGCAGGAGCACGTCCTTGGTATCGGTGTAGAAAATAACGCTGTCCGCCCCGAAATGAACCTCGGATACCCCCCCTGCGAGAGAATCGCTGTAGGTCTCGAGCTGCAACGTATCCTGGAGAGTTGGTTGATCTGCAGAATCGCTCTCCTCCACCTGCGGCACTACCTCCTGTCTTGCAGGTCGCTGTACGGGCTGGGCCAGGAGAAGAAATATCAGAAACAAGGCTACCTGTAAGAAAGGATGTTTATTTGAATCTCGCCCACAACGGAGAGAACCTTGGCCTGCTCGTCCAGTTCACCCTCGTGAAGCTGGATATGGGTGGGATCGGCAGGCAGTTGACCGAACGTTGCGTCTGCAGGAATCCAGGTGTTGCCTATCCAGAACGAATTCCAGGCATGGTAGTAGAACGCGCCATCCAGATAGACCAGTCCCACGTTTATCTTGGTTGGAATACCGGCGGCCCTGGCTAGTGCCGCAATAAGTATGGCGTGCTCGTTGCAGTCGCCTTCCCGGGTTTGGAGCACTTCGACCGCCGAGGGCACCGACGCGGTGGCCCGCTTGCGCAGATTGGCATAAACCCAGCGGACCAGCTTTGCCGCCGCGTTCATGGCATCTTTCTCGCTGCCGATGATCTGTGCGGCCATGCGTTTGATTTGCGGGTCGGTGGACTGAATGTACAGGCTGGACTCCAGAAACTCAGCGGGTTCGCTCATAGGCAGGTTGGTGCGTTTGACCTCACAGGTATCCGGCGATGTTATGATAAGTTCAATTTCTTCTCCGATGGAGCGTGATTTCTGGGTGGTTGAAGATATACTCAATCCCTCGCCTGCGGAAAGTCCGGTAACCTTGAGTTTGAGTTCTTTAAGTTCCCGTGGATTTTGAAGTGCGGAGTCCGGGCGAACTGCAAAGAAGCTCAAAAGATCGAGCTTGGCCGCACCTGATACCGACTCCAGCGCCTTCTCCCGGGATTCACGCACCATAACGATACCGGGCTGCTGGCTCTCCCTGACACTGGAACCCGTTGAATCGAGCCAGACCTCGGATTTGAGCCCCATCATGCTGGTCTGTAACTTGAGAGTGGGGACGCGAACGCCGTCAACAGTAAGGGTTTCCGCGGCAAGCACCTTGATGGTAACGGGCAGGATTTTAAGAAGGGTAGGCTCGAAAACGCTCACGCTCAGCTTGTCACCGGGCTTGGGCGATTGCGCCGCCACCCAGTGAGCCAGGGCAGGAGATATAAGCGCGTCCTTAGCCGCAATCTCCTTGGTCTGGGTCCTGCCTGCGGTCTCGATTTTTATTTTTATCACGTCACCCTCGCGCTTACCCTCGGCGTAGAACGAGTTTTGTCTCGATGAGATATCGAAAGAAAACCGCTGAAGATTAAGGGTCTCGTCGGTCACCGCCTCAAGATTGGTGGAAAAAGTCTCGTCTGAACCCAGCAGTTCAAGTTTCATCACAGACTTCTGGGTAAAGTGGTAATCCCCTGCTTTAACCTCCTGCCTGGAATACACGTAGCCGATTTTGACGTTCTGGATGTAGATACCCATCCACTCCTCGGACGGCGCAATCTGCGCGGCCTTCCCGCCTATCTTGCCCCCGCACGCGAGCAGGAGCAGCGCCAAACTGACAATTCTCTTGTGCATAAAGGAGTATATGAGCGCCTTGCGGCGTGTCAAGACGAATGCTTATCCGCAGATGACGAAGTACCCCCGTCGGGTACGAAGTGCCCCAGCCTGCGCCATTTTAATCCCACCGTCTGGGGCCGTCTGGCGTCGGGTACACAGATCAAATCCAATCGGCGTACGCTTTGCGACGCAGTCAATCCACGTACGCTTTGGGGGCAGTCAATCTGTATATCTAGAGATCAGACACAATCCTGGAAAAATTGGTTAGCAGTTGCTTACCTACCACTTCCGATTTCTCGGGATGAAACTGCACCCCCCACAGGGGCCGTTCGTGGTGACGAATCACCTCCACCTTACACGAATCCGAATAGGCCAGTATCTCAAAATGCTTCTTCAGATTTCCGTTGCGAACCACGTGCTCGGCGTGCGACTCGAACGCGGTAAAAAAAAGTCCCAAATCCTGCAGCAGTACGTCGCTTTTTTCGAGCCTGATTACCTCGTCGCGTTCCATGAACTTCTTGTGCACAACCTTCGCCCCCCACGAGGAGGCAAGCGCCTGGTGCCCGTAACACAACCCCAGAAAAGGCTTGGTGGTTTCAAGACAGAGTCTGCGAAAAGATTCTGAAATGGGTTCCCTGGTAAGCATGTGAGTCGAGCCGGTGGTAATTATCGCATCCTGGGATATTTCGGCTGATTCAAGGGACATGCAATGTACGGTGGTGACGTCAAATTGCGTACTCACCCACTCGTGGTAGGGTGAAAATCGCTCATCCGCAGGGTCTTTATAACAGTTGATGAGCAATGCAGAAGTTTTCACTATTATAATCTATTCATAAATTCAGGACAGTCAATAGGGTAAACAGTGTAGCTGTAACATAAGATATGCCTTCTATTTCAGACCGGCAACTATCCGGGCAAAGTTGCGAGCGATGAACTCGCCGGTGTCGCCGGAGCGTTCGGGGTGGAACTGTACTCCCCACAGCAGACGGGTTTTGTGACGAATCACTTCCACGCCGCAGGAAGCCGAGTGAGCCACAACCTCAAAATTACTTGTGAACTTACGGTTGCGAACCACGTGCTCGTAATGAGATTCCCAGGCTTCAAAGAACAACCCCAGATCATCAAAAAGCTCATCGTTTTTGCTCTCGTTGATGGTTTCGGAACGCTCGATGAGTCTTTGTTTTTTTATGACCTTCGCCCCCCACGCGTGCGCAAGTGCCTGGTGTCCCCAGCAGATGGCCAGAAGCGGCCTGGTAGTCTCCTGATAGAGTTTTGTGAGGGCTTCAGGGATGGGGTCTTTGGCCAACTGCCACTTTGAACCGGTGACTACGATGGCGTCTTCGGAAATATTGGTCACATTGAGGTCGGCGATGTAGATCGAGTTAATCTCGAAGTGCGACGCCAGCCAGTCTATGTAGGGTTTAAGCTCGGCCTCATCAGGCTGGGGAAACGATTCAACGATTAATACACTTGGCTTCATGTGTGCAGTTTACCGATGGGATGGGGGGAGTCAATAGGGTTGACACAGATAGACCTCCTTGTATACTCTACTGGAATTTTCGTTAATTGCTTACCTGTACTTGGAGGAAGTTATGGCAGAAATGCAAAGAGTGAAATCTGTCCCTCGAATAGAATATCTTAGGGTTAAGAACTACCGTGCTCTTAAAGACCTTGAACTTAAGAACCTTACACCTCTAACTGTTTTCCTTGGGCCCAACGGCAGTGGAAAATCAACTATATTCGATGTATTTGCATTTCTCTCTGAGTGTTTTTCCGTAGGATTAAGGAAAGCTTGGGATAAGCGCAATCGATTTAAAGAATTGCGTACAAGAGGTGCTGATGGTCCTATCGTAATTGAGCTTAAGTACAGAGAAGATCCTGACTTACCTATAATAACTTATCATTTAGGAATAAATGAAGGGACTAAAGGACCATTTGTTGCTGAGGAATGGCTAAAATGGAGAAGAGGACAAAGAGGTCAACCATTTAAGTTCTTGGATTTTAGAAAAGGAACGGGAGACGTTGTTTCTGGTGAGAAACCGGATATCGACGATGAGAGGTTTCAAGAAACGCTGGATTCACCAGAATTAATAGCTGCTAACACTCTTGGGCAGTTTACTAAGCACCCTCGGGTAAGCGCTCTTAGGCGCTTCATTACTGAATGGTACCTTTCATATATAACTGCTGATAGTACAAGGGGAGCGCCAGAAGCCGGACCTCAGGAACGTCTTTCTGAAACAGGAGACAATCTACCCAACGTAATTCAATATTTGCGAGAGCAACATGCGAATAGGCTTGATCAAATACTTGATGTATTATCTCAAAGAGTTCCAAGGTTAGAAAAAGTTGATGCGGAAATTATGGCTGATGGAAGACTCTTACTTCAAATAAAAGACGCTCCTTTTGAAAAACCAATCTTGGCCAAGTTTACTTCTGATGGCACCCTAAAACTGCTAGCGTACTTGACCATTCTTTACGACCCTGCCCCACCTCAACTAGTGGGGATAGAAGAACCTGAGAATCATCTCCACCCGCGGTTATTACCAGATTTAGCTGAAGAATGTCGATTGGCTTCTGGGCGAACACAACTTATGGTAACTACCCATTCTCCGTTTTTCGCCAATGGTTTAAAACCTGAAGAACTTTGGGTTCTTTATCGAGATGAGCACGGTTACACGCGTGCAAAAAAAGCAAGCGATATGATAGGCATAAAAGAGTTTGTAAGAGAAGGTGCGCAACTCGGTCATCTTTGGGTAGAAGGTCATTTCGAATTCGGCGATCCACTGACTAATTCAGGTGAACCCAAACAAATGAATCTTTTTTCAAATTCCAATAAGTAATCTCCAATGCACATCGAGTTTCTAGTGGAAGAACCGTCAGCAGAAGAAGCTCTTAGGAATCTCATTCCCCGAATACTGAAAGAGGATATAAGTTTCAGAATCCATCCTCATCAGGGTAAAAAGGACTTGATAACAAAACTACCTGGTAGGCTAAGAGGTTACACTCATTGGATGCCAGATTATTACCGAATAGTTGTTTTAATAGATGAAGATCGACAAGATTGCCTTAGGTTAAAAAGGGATTTAGAACAGGCGGCGCTGACTGCTGGCCTTACAACCAAATCATCCGTACAACCCAACATGGATTTCCAAGTACTAAATCGAATAGCTATTGAAGAACTAGAGGCTTGGTTCTTCGGAGATACTCAGGCATTAAAAAAAGCATATCCGAAAGTATCTGCTACCCTCGGAAACAAATCTAAGTATCGTAACCCAGATGCTATTCCTGGTGGAACTTGGGAAGCTCTAGAACGTGTACTCCAGTCATACGGTTATTACAAAGGTGGAATGCCTAAGATCGAAGTTGCGCGCAAGATATCAGATTTTATGTCCCCAAATCAAAACAGATCTAACAGCTTCCTAG
>JAUVJT010000181.1 GCA_030592225.1 Candidatus Stahliibacteriota bacterium
GAGTTGAGCAAGGCGGATTACATTGAACTGGCGAATCAAATCACCGGTATTGAACCGCACTATCTGATAAACAACTTCGGCATGTCCGAGCTTCAGGCAGTCCTTCCGGACAACGTACTCTACAATCACGCGAGAGGAGTTGAGGAACCGCGCTACAAGATCAATCCGCCCTGGACCAGAACGGTTGTGGTTGATCCTGACACACTGGAGCCTTTGCCCAAAGGCAAGCAAGGTCTCCTGCGTCACTATTGCCTTGCCAACGTAGTTACGGTACAGGCACTGCAGACCGACGACATCGGCTATGAAATCGGGGCAGGCTTCGAGATCGTGGGCAGAGCCAAGGGCGCCGAGGCGCGCGGCTGCTCCATTGCCGTGGACGAGCTGATCAGCGCGCAGTCGAGTTAAAAGGAGAACGTTATGCTGGAAACAAAAACCTCACCCTTGTCAGCGTTCTACCTGGCCGGGCTTACCGAAGACGACGTAGGGGAGTTCGTTTCCCTTGAGTTCGGCTCAGACGGCAGTCGGGTCAGGATGCGCTCGCCGGCGCTCACCCCGCACCTCCTCGACCGGATCATTAGCGATCTTCTCGATGCGCGCGAGCACTACCTGGTTCATCAGCCGGTGCATAAGATCGTTGAGATCATCGGCAAGGCAATAGCCCTGTGGAGCGATCCCCTCTACCCTCCGCGCAAGCTGGCGGAAGAGCTTTTGCCCACCATCACCGGCTTTTCGGCACCCATGATCAACCAGATACTTTCCGGTTTCGTGCCCATGATGAGCGCAGATAACCTCAATCTGCTTCTTGAAGAGGAGTTGGGTGATCCGCTGCTGCTCGATGAGTTTCGACCCCGTTCGAGCACCGGTGGATCCAGCAAGGCCTACGGTCCCAGGCTCACCACCGCGGTATTCGCAGGCAATGTTCCCGGACTGCCTATTGGAAACATGATTTACGCCCTCTTAATGAAATCAGCAATCCTGGCTAAATCCTCATCACAGGAGCCGTTGTTCGCGGCGCTGTTTGCCCGGAGCCTGGCCGAGATAGACCCGGATCTGGCTCGCTGCATGGCCGTGGTGTGCTGGAAAGGCGGGGAGCAGAAAATCGAGCGCCTGGCTTTTGCTAAATCCGACGCGGTGATTGTGTACGGCGGCGAGCATTCGGTAAACGAGGTTCGCAAGCGTGTGCCACCCGGGGTTCGTTTCATCCCCTACGGACACAAACTGAGCTTCGGGGTCATTGGCCGCGAAGCGCTGGCAGCCGATACCATTCAGGAGACCGCAGCCAAGGCCGCGGTGGACGCATCGGTTTTTAACCAGCAAGGATGCCTGTCACCGCACGTCTTCTACGTCGAGAAAGGCGGTGACGTATCACCCAAGGAGTTCTCACGTCACCTGGCCGAAGCGATGGAGGCATTCAACAAACATATCCCACGCGGCCGGTTGACGCCGGACGAGTCGGCCCATATCAACCAGTTGCGCGGTTCCTGCGAGTTCCGCGAATTCGCAGACGACGGTATCGTCCTTCATGCCAGTTCTCCCGGCACCGACTGGACGGTAATCTACGAGGCTAATCCCGCGTTCGTTCCATCCTGCCTGAACCGCACCATTCGGGTGAAGCCGGTGGCCGACGTCATGGACGTGGTTGGTTGTGTCAAACCGGTCCGGAACTATCTGCAAACCATGGGCACTGCCCTGTCCAGTGAGCGGCTTGTTCCTCTTGCCGATGCGATGGGCCATCTGGGAATGGATCGTATCTCTCCCCTGGGCAAGATGACCGCGCCTTCACTCCTGTGGCGCCACGACGGGCGGTTCAACCTGCTCGATCTGCTGAGGTGGACCGACATAGAGGGTTAGCGACATGCGTCGGCCTGGAATCGCACGTTCGAGCGGCGGAGAGAAAGAGATGTCTTAACCACAGAGCGCACGGAGAGCACAGAGGAGATAAGAAGGAATAAGCGTCTCTGAGTATCTAAGAGCGTAAGCTTCGAGGAAAGTTCATTAGCGGTAATAACACGGTTGTTGCACTTCGAATCAGGCTGAGAGCTTATCCTCCATAGCTTTTCCAGTGTCTAAACCCTCAGTTCCATACTGGACAGGCTGGAGAGTCTGTTCTACACACTAGATTCCCGGAGCGTAAGCTTTGAGGAAAGTCATTAGCGGCAACAACGCGGTTGTTGCACTCCAAATCAGACTGAGGGGTACGGGGTGTTACGGGTGAGTGTTACGGGTGAGTGTTACGGGTTGCGGGGTGTTACGGGTGGGTGTTGCGGGCGGGGACGGAAGAGGAGGAATACTCCGCCCAGCAGGCCGAAGAACACGTTGACCACGTCGAACAGCACCGAGGTGGCAAGGGCGGTTTCTTTAGCCACGGCAAAGGTGGCGAGCATCTGCACAAAGGTCTGCTCGCGCAGTCCCCAGCCTCCCACCGAGAACATGGCAAGGGTGTTTACCACGGGAATGGTCACCATGATGTGAATGAAGCTGGTTTGGCCTCCCAGGGCGCAGAAGAGCAGATACCATATTCCTGCGAGGCTTACCTGTACGCCAAGCGATACCAGCACGGCGATAAAGAGTACGCCCTTGTGGTTCTGGTAGGTGGTGATGGAGCTGAATGCCCCGGCGATTTTTTGACCCAGGGGATACTTGAATATTCTGAGTTTGGAAAGCCAGGGTGATATCCAGGCGTTGAGTTTTACCGAAAGGAAGGCGAGCGTCAGGAAGATAGCAAATACAAATGCACCGCCGAAGATAATCAAGAGTATATACTTGCCGCTCGCTGCGTAATAAAATATGCTTGACAGGAAGGCGAAGGTGAAAACCCCGATGAAGCCGGTCATGCGATCGGTCCATACGATTGAGAACGCCACGCTTTTGCCTTCGTGTCCGCCGGTGTCCATTACGCGGTAAACGTCGCCGCCGATGGTGGTGGGCAGCACGTTGTTGAACAGCATGTGGATGAACACGCTGCGGTAAAGGTAGAAATAGCCGTACGGGTGTTTGCGCGCCCTGGACAGGATAAACCATCGCAGGGCAAGGAATGCAAGAAAGCACAGGTACGCTCCGGCAGCCAGGGCTACGTATATCGGATCGGTCTGCTTCAGTTCTCCCCAGGTCGCTCTGAGATCAACGGTAAGGATGATGATGCCTGTAAAAACTAAAGCAATAACGATTCGTGCCCAAAAGAAGAGTCTGTCCTTGGTTTTCTTTTCCATCACGTCTCCTCAGAGTTTCGCTCTGCAGCCGAGACAAGAAGCCGTTCCAGCTTGTTTGCCGTCTTGTCCCAGGTCAATGTCTCTGCCCATTTCTGGTTTGCTTTACCCATTCTGCGTCTCAACCCTTCGTCGGTCAGCAATTTTTCCAGATAGCCTGTCATCTCCTCGATATCCCCATGCTCGTACAGGAATCCTGTTTTGGCGTCAAGCACCGAGTCTGCCAGACCGGGCACCCTTGCCGCCACCACCGGGGTGGCGCACGCGCCGGCGTCGGTGGCCAGGAATCCCCAGCCTTCCTTTGCAGACGGCTGCACTGCAACCGCGGCTCTCTGGTAGAGCTTGACCACGTCGTCCAGTGATACCCATCCCGGCATCTTCACGCTGTCCTGCAATCCCAGGCTATCTATCAGCTTTTCCAGCCGCTCGGAGTCCGGGCCTGTGCCGGCTATCTCGCACCGGCAATTCACCCCGCGCGCCTTCAATCTTACCATGGCGTAAAGGATGTGGTCGGTACACTTGTAGCGCATCAATCGTCCCACCGATACGATCAGGCGTTCCCTTTTCCTCTCCCCGGGTTTGAACATGGTATGCACCCCTACCAGCAGGGGCAGTATTCTTTTACGCTCCATCCCCATCTGGACAAGTTCTTCCTTGCCGGATTGTCCCAGGCATCCGAACAGCCCTTTGCGGTAGACCCGAGGAATCAACCGTTCTGTCCAGTACACGTAGGAGCCTGCAAGAGGGTTGGTCTCGGCAAATATCTGCTTGCGGAACACGTGCATGACCACGCCTACCACAGGGGTCTTTCCAGCCCACAAGGGGGTGTAGAATGGAATCTTGTTCAAATCGTCCAGTACCACGTCGAAGTCGTTATTTCTCAAAAAATTGCGTATCGGCCTGCCGTAGAGATAAAAATTGAGGGTGTTACGGGTGTTGCGGGAGCCGGTGCGTATCACCTTGATTCCGTCCAGTACGTCCCTGTGTTTCGCCCCGGGATAGGAGGAACACAAAAGGGTCACGTCATGTCCGTACTCCACAAGTCGAATGAGCACGTCCTTGAGGTAAAACTCTGCCCCGCCCTTCTGGGGGGCTTTCCAGTCCTGCCAGTTGATGGCCAGTATCTTCAGATTGCGTCTTTCTGACATTA
>JAUVJT010000190.1 GCA_030592225.1 Candidatus Stahliibacteriota bacterium
AAATTGAAATCCTTTTGAAAAAAGGAGTGTGAAGGTCCCTTGGGGCCGAACACGAGTGATATTCGATACTGATTAGTATCCACTAAAACAATAGGTTTAGGCGAGATATATCTGAATGATACATTGTACCGGCCACGTCTTGGATAATTGATTTTCCCGCCAAAAATATTCACCCACTCGTCTAAATAAGAAAAGCGCACCCGGACGGTCTTAAAGTTTATGTCTTTTATTTTATTGAAGTGTTTACGGGTAAAAATCCTATCCACTGAAAACTTGAACTTCTCGTACCCAGGCGATGACATACCGTCATACCAGCCTTCACACCCTTTCAATGTAATTTCCTTCGCTTCACAAACTCCCTGAATTATTCCACATTTTACCGTAGTACCTTTGTGAATTTTCTTGTTAAGTTCGGGTTCATACATTGGCTCGAAAAGTCCCATCAATTTTAGAATACCACCTTTATGTGGATCAAATTTTAAGGTTCCTGGAATATAATCATCTGGTTTATTGGGTAACCACCAATACCCCGTGCATTCGAACTCTTCAATCATCTCTTCATCATAAATAGAACTCATGCCTTGTCAACCCTTCCGTCATCGCGTATCTCCGCCCCCGCATCATCCCGACCAGAGGAAGATTATCGCGGTGAGCATGATGTCTGCCTCCTTAAGGCAAGACCGGCCAGCTTCCACTGGCCGGTCAAAGTTAGGAGGTTAGTGTTATCAATGAAGGTTCGCACGATTCCTTTGGTCCAGGTTTCTCAGAAGCTTACCTCGACGCCTGCGTACAGGATTCTGCCGTACATGGGTGCGTACATGAAGGCCGCATCGTCGGAGTGTTTCTCAGGCTGGACGTAGTCGGTAAGGTTCTTTCCGCCTGCGTAAAGGTTGAGTCTGTTCTTGAATAGCCCCCTTGCCAGGCGGGCGTCAAAGAGTACGTGAGGCTCTGTTTTCTTAATCTGAGTCGGTTCCTCGCCGTCGGCAAAGTAGTCTATGTACATCGGCCCCTGGTAGTTCGCTCCGAGCGTAAAGTCCCAATCGCCAGGGTCAAAGTCAATCGAGACGCCGCCCGTATTCAAAGGGAACCGGGAAACGTAGCGGCTCGCGTCCTCGTATTCCGTACCGACCCAGTCTTCTCTTACGTTCGCGTACTGACCGTCGTTTATTGCAAAGTCCGCGCTTACTCCAAGGAAAGAAAGAACTGAAACGCCGGCTCCGAGTTCAATACCCTGGACGTAGGCGTCGTCCACGTTCTGCCATTCGTAGGTGTAGCCCAGTGCCGAGGCCTGCTCGCTCGCGTCAACAAGACCGACCGCGTTGGTGAGGTCGGTGCGAAAGGCGTTTACATTCAATGCGAACCTGTCTGCGTTGAAATCGGCTGATAGGTTGTAGCTTATTGATTTCTCAGGTTCGAGGTCAGCGCCCTTCCACACGCGCGGAGAGCCGCTGCACAGGTGAAGGTCTTCGGAGAAGCCGTAGGGAACCTTGAATCCGGTGCCTGCGCTTGTCCGCAGAACCAGGAAGGAGAACGGGGAAAACTTCACGGCGAGGCGCGGATTGATGGCGGATTCATCGTATAGAACCGGCTCGACCCCTTCAGGTGCTACGTTGCCCGAACCGCGAAAGTTATCCTCGGATTGATGGTAGTCGTAGCGTACACCGGCTACTATCTCAAGTGGATCGGCTATCTCGAATTCACCCTGCAGGTATGCGCCGAACTCGTCAGCCTTCTTCTCGCTGGTAGAGGTGTAGCTCTCGCCGTAAAGCGGGTCCTCCTCGTCTACCACAACATACTTGCCTGATTCGGTAAGGTCGTTGTGCGAGTACTGAAGGCCGAGCAGAAGCCGGGCCATGCCGAAGGGCTGCAGGTAGTTGAGGTTGGCGGTGTAGAGGTTTTCAGCGGCCATGTAAGGACGCATTTCTTCAAGATTAGGCATCGTATCTGCGTGCGTAGCCATGTAATCGCCAAGGTAGGTGTCGTTGGTTGCGTTGCGGTTGTGATGGACGTAGGCGAAACTTCCGTTTACCTCGCCGCCGAAGCTGAATCGCTTCAGATAACCCGCCTCGCCTTCGTAGCGATCTGTAATAATGCGTTCGGTGCCTGCGGAGAACGGGTTCTCGTAGAGGTCTTCGTCCAGAACACCGCCCAGCCGGAACTCGTGCAGGGTTTTGCCACGGACGGTCAATTGATCCTGACCGGTAATGGTATCCACGATTACGGTGAATCCTGCGTTGGTTACGTTGGTTTCCACCCTGTCGGAGATGCCGTCGGGGTTCTTTACCTCAGCCATGCTCAGGCCGTCAGAGGTCTGGTCTATGATAGCGCCTCCGTGACGCTGGGCAAAAAGGGTGACACCCAGGCGGTTCTTTCGCGCAGAGGCGTTGAAGTGGTAGCGGTTGGTGTTGTACGAACCCATCTCGACGCCCAGGGAGATGCTGGGTTCATGGGTCGGTCGTTTGGTTATGACGTTGATTGCACCGGCAATGGCGCTGCTTCCGTAAAGTGCCGAGCCTGCGCCCTTGGTGACCTCGATGCGTTCCACCTCGGCGGTTGAAAGCTGCTGGAGACCGTACACGCCTGCAAGGCCGGAGTAGACAGGCTGGCCGTCCACCAGTATCTGGGTGTGGTCCGCGCCAAGCCCTTGCATCCTCAGCATACTGAAGTTGCAGTAAAGGCACTGCTGTTCGACACGGATGCCTGCCGAACCGTCCAGGGCTTCGTAAAGATCGGGAGCAGCCTTATCTTCAATGGTTTCGCTGGTTATGACCTCGGTGCGTACCGGAACGTCGGCAATAAACCGCGGCGTCCTGGTTCCGGTCACAACAACAGCACCCATGCTGATGGCCGATTGCCGGAGTCTGAAGTCAACGTAGGCTGCATCGTTTATCTCCACCTCGATCCTTCGGGAAACGGGGGCATAGCCAATCATCGAAGCTAGCACCTTGTGTCTGCCGACAGGCACGTTACGCACGATGAAGTCGCCGTCCACGTCGGTGGCCGTGCCGATGGTTGTGCCTTCCACGATGACGTTTGCCCCTGCCAGGGGTTCTCCGGTTCCCGCGTCCTTCACACTTCCCTTAATAGTTCCCACGTCGGCGGCGCTGAGGTTCAACATGGCAAGCAATACCCCCAGCATAGTAAGAGCGATTTGCGCTCGCTTCATTTTGGCTCCTTTGTTTGGTTATACTTTTACGTTTTCGTTTTTCCCCGTTTTTCGTGGCCTAACGCGCGGTAAGCCAGAATGCAGAAGTAGATAACAAGGATTCCCTGCAGAATAGGAAAAAGGATGTAGTAGGGCGGGTCTTTAGGGATACCCATGATGACGTGGAATACCAAGGGCTGAATGATAATCTCCGCCCCAAGCACGATTCCGATAATGAAGCCCCAGCGGATGTGGGCAAGGCCCAGAACGAGCGCAAGGACGTAGGCGGCTGCCATGACGTAAAGGGCGTAGACCTTGAAGGAGGAAGCGGTTCCTACCATCGCAATTGCGCCGGGTATCTCTGCGGCAAACTTGTGCGCAATCTGGATAAGGATAAGCGCTGATGCCGCCTGGACTTCAATCGGTAGACCTTTTGATTTAGCCATCTTCACATCCTTATTTTGCGATGATTACTTTCCGAGTTGCGGAGAGTGTTCCAGCTTTAATACGCAGAAAGTAAAGGCCTTGGGAGAGATCGGCAACCGAACGGCAGATGGAGTGCTCACCGGCAGAGAGTCTGCCCAAAACCCAGCACTCAAGCATCCGGCCTGTTGCATCAAACAGAGCCAGGGAAGTTTGGGCAGGGGATGGTAAGGAGAAGTAAACGTCAAGCATGTCCCGGCGATACTCAATAAAGATGGTTGCAGGATCTGCCGGTTTCTCCTCCACTCCCGGTTCCTGCCTCGGCTGATTCTTCTCTATCAGGTACTCAACAGGCGAAATCAAAGGGGTTACGTTTGTGGCCTGGGGAGGCCTTGCTCTGTAGTGGATGACGGGTACGGGTTCAGTGTAGTTGGTGTCCGCGGCGGTATCAACATGCCAGGGAGCGATCAACTCGTCGGTCATCGGCTTGGAAGCGTCAGTGATCCCGTAGTCGTTTAAGAGATCGGTCATCTCCTGTCCTTCAACGTAGAGCATGGGGAAAGTAACGTTGTAGAGGTCGGCGTACGTCTTGGTTAGCTCCTTGCCGTCGCCGCAGTTTACGGCAAGTATCT
>JAUVJT010000130.1 GCA_030592225.1 Candidatus Stahliibacteriota bacterium
ATTTTTCCGCGGGTTGGAGAACCCGCGCTCCACTTTTTCCCCCGAGCGTTGTCGCGGCAATGACACGGTCATTGCACTCCATATCAAGTTACGAAAACCGACATGAACTATCCTGGAGTTCGCTGCTAAAGTGTACAAGACCCATGATTAATGAACGATAACGGCAACCGGATACTCAACAGCGCATGGCACCGAGTCCTGACGCAATCAAGATAGCAACCTTATCCTGCCTGTCTTAAAAGATTAGAGCAATAATCGGCACTGTTCATTTTTCGCACAACCTGTAGTGCGGAATACGAACAATCGAACATGATGGCTCCCAGCCCCTTTTGCAAGTCCGGTAAATGCGTGCCTTGCGTTTCGGGCAAGATGGCATGGTAATTGCTCTATGTTCATATATGGCTATGTATGCTGGATTATTTGAAAAGAAATTATCCCACGTTCCATGCTTACCGTGCGGCTGTCGGACGTTTATATCCGGCAGCCGCACTATCACAAGACAGCCGCGCCGTTCAAAATTACGAGGATGAGCATTAAAATCAGAGTTATTATGGATATTTATTATGCAAGTGAACGGAAAGGTGTCCCGGAAGAGCAAGTGCCCCGCCAGGACGTTGCTTCATAAGGTTTTGCCTCCTTAGACGGGCGGGCATTTGCTCCTGCCAGAATTACGAAGTATTCCCTTTGGCTAATTATCCGGGGCACCCCGTTCCATGGGCGAAGGAGATACCATGAGCGATAAAATGCGTATCCTGTTGGTTGACAGATATGATGAATTCACCCTGGCAGTTGCGTTGATGCTGACCTCTAAAGGATTTGACGTCCAGACAACCTTTTCCGCCAGGCAAGCGCTTCACGTGTGCCTGGTGGAGGATTTCGATCTCCTGGTCGTTGGATCTAAGCTCTCGGAGATAGACGGCGCCGAGCTGCTGCGAAAGGTACGTAAGCGCAAACCCCATCAGCGGGTTTTACGTATCAAAGACCTTCACTCCCGTGATATCGAGAAGAAAAGGGTGCAGCGAAACGGGGTACAGTACGTTTTCAAGCATTTTCATCTGGATCGTTTCTTTGATCAGGTTTCAGAAGCCCTGAAGTCCGATAAGGTGGGAGTATGAACCCCAAGCCGCGAATTCTTGTGGTTGATGACGATATGAAATTCGTCAAAATAATGAAAAAAGTGCTGACGTTAAAAGGTTTTGACGTACAAATTGTTCTATCAGGGGTGTTTGCGTTGGCAGCACTGCGTGCATCCGATTTCGACCTCGTAATCACCGATATCAACATGCCGGGAATGGACGGTATTGAATTAATTAAACGGATACGAGAATTCAAACCTGTGCAGCGCGTGATTGTAATCACCGGTTTCCCTACCTTAAGTACGGCCCAACAGGTATTCAAACTGGGCACTCTCAACTACGTTGCCAAGCCCTTCACGAGCAAACATCTCTTTGAAATCATCAACACGGCTCTTGCGAAGCCGCAGCAAAATCTACTGGGGGCCGTCCAGCTCGCCCTGAAGGAATTGATTCAGTTGTATGCTCTGGGACGACGAACCGCCGTCCTCAAGGTATACCACAACCATGACGTGGGACGTATCTATTTCAAGGAAGGCCAAATCATCCACGTGGAAACTGCAGATCAAAAAGGCGAGGAGGCTTTCTTCGAGATTCAATCCTGGAAAGACGGGGGGTTTACCACAGAGTCCTGTGACAGCAAAATTACCCGCAGCATCAAACGTTCTGTTGAGAGTTTGCTTGTCGAGGGCGCGAGAAGGCAGAATGAATACCCCGACGATGGCCTTTATCAAGATGCCCCTGCCCGGAAATAGCGCAAGGGGGATAGATATAAAAGCCCTAGGAGCCTGTCTGAAAATAACCAGGGCCTGCCCCCTGAACGCTTTGCGTTCATAGGGTACAGAGTCAATACCAAAGTACACAGAGACAAGATACGTATTGCCATGACTTACCGAGGTCAACTCCTTTATCACCGAAGGAGGACGACTGTAAGGAGTCTTAATCTGTGCAATCTGTGGTTTATTCGACATACTCGTACAGCCAGGAGGTTGCGCGCACCATCGAGCGGGGGCTGTCTTGCTTTTAGTTCACCGAAACCGTCTCCTGAACCAACCTCCCTGATAACTAAAGGATAGAAGGGGAATATCCGTCTCCTCGATTGTGATATAATCTATCAACAAAACCCTTTCGGCATGGGTGGGGTTCTTCGTTGCCTGCAAGAATAACGCGGTGACCCCGCACGAGCGGGAAGCGATCGTGCGGGGCAAAAAGAAAACGCCGGAAGGCGCCACCGATTTAACCTTCCGGCGTTATGCTCCGCAGAGGAGGCTTAGGTCTTAAACACTATTGCTACAGTGATTACGGCCTTGCCGCCATCTGAGGTTTTCTTAAAGCGCAGTTTCTTTAGTTCTTTGGCCAGAGCCTTTTCAAGGTCCTTATGATCCAGGGTAGAACTCTTGACTACTACTGACTCGACCGAGCCGTCGGCCTTGACCGTTATGCCGAACACTGCCCGGCCTTCAAGGGAAGCATCCTTGGCAAGATAGCGTTCATAGATGTCCGTAAGCTTATCTTCTGCTGTCTCCAGAACCTTGGTGACCTCAGCGGCGGTCAGTCCGCCGAGAACGGTGGGAGTATCGAACGTAACCGTGCCTTCAATGCCTTCTTTTTTCTTGTCGTCGGCGGATGTTGCATCTATACAGTAATGAATCTCTTCTGTACGTCCACCGTAGATGTGCAAACCGGGAGCCGGCGCGCTCTTGCTCGCCCGACCCGTGCCGCCGCCGTTCATGTAGTAGGCTCCGTTTTCCTCGTATTCACCGAATACACCCTCGTAGGAGACTCCTTCGGGCATGGGGATGGGAACCTGCACGGTCTGGGGCTTGCCGTCAACGTTGCGTATCTCCTCGGATACCGCGACGAAGGAAGTATACTGGCTCATCAGCCTGTAGCGGAGCGCGATGTTGGTTATCTGATCTACGATATCCTCATCGGTGCCGTGATACATCTGGTCTGACAGGTGCTCTATCTTGGTGCGGGCCCAGAGTGTGGCGATAACGTCGTGGGCTTCCTCTACTGCAGGAAAGACTACCTGGATGGATTGGACAACAGGCTTGCCTCGAACCTTTCCTTTGACCTTGATTACGGCGGAGCCTGCCTTGGTGTAGCGTCCGTGGATGATTACCGGCTGGGCGGCAAACAGGTCAGGGATGAGTTGGGGAAAGACTTCTGTAACTTCAAACCCGCCCCAGTCAATCTCGATGTCCATAAGATAGGGCTTGGCAATACGCTCATAGAACAGCTCTACCTTGGCCTGTGGGTCCTCGTCGTGACGGCAGTAGGTAACCTGACCACGACCAACCTCAGCCATGTTCTCCAACAGATACCGGTTGACAGATGAGCCAACGCCGAAGCTGAACAGCCGGGCATTGCCCAGCTTGTCTTCGATGGCGGCCAGTATCTCGGTCTCGTTGCCGATGTAGCCGTCGGTCATGAACAGCACCACGCGGCGGCGCTTGGGGTCACGAGGCCCGTCAAGCGAGTACTTGATGCCTTCTATCATCATGGTGCCGCCCGTACCGCTCATCCCGTCAATGAACGCCAGTCCCTTCTTAACGTTGTCAGGAGTATTAGGTACTGGTGATTTGGAGAACCCGTTGGCCATATCGGAGAACTTGATGACGTTGAAGTAGTCGTCAGGATGCATGTTCTCGAGGCACAGCCTCATGGCCTCCTTGGCCTTCTCCATTGGAAAGCCGGACATGGAGCCTGAGCAGTCCACCACAAAGATCATCTCCCTGGGGGTGATTTCTGATATCTTGAAGGAGGCCTGGGGCTGAATCATCAGCATGAAGTAGCCGTCGCCTGCCTTTGTAGCATGGGTCAGAAGTGCGTACTCAGGTCCTTTGCCTGCAACGTCGTAGCGGAAAATGAAGTCCTTGTTGGGGATTTGATCGCCTTTCTTGATGGATACCTCGACGGAGGATTCGGAGATAGTCTTCTGCGCGACGTCGTGGGAGGGACAGGTAAAGTTCTGGATGGGCACGCCTGCGTCCACGGTCAGTTTGAGGCTGATGTCGTGGCCTGAACGGTATTCGGGCTTGAGCACCGGCGGGGTGATGCGCGATGCGTCAGGCACCTTGTCCGTATCTGGCGACCAGCCACCTGCCTGCTTTTTGCCTGTGGATGTGTTACGGGTGTTACGGGCGCCGGGGATGAACCGGGGGCCGACCACCATGGGGAATACGTACTCGTAGGTGCCGTGGTCGTAAGCTAAATCCTGCACGTAGGTGATTTCGATGTAGATGTCGTCGCCGGGCATGATGTTGCCCACTGTCTGGGTAAAGATATTCGGGCGTTCCTGTTCCAGAAGTGATGCGGTCTGTCCGGACTCGATGGCCGCCTGGTAGATTTCTCTTGCCTCTTCGCGCTTCTTGATGACGCCCTTGATTACCTTATCGCCTATCTTCATGGTCATGCCGTCAACCGCCGCGTTGGCGGGCAGGGGGAACACGTACACCGCCTCGATGGGATCGGAGTAGGGGTTGGTGAAGTGCTGGGTAACGGTTACCCGGGCGATGTAGCCCGATACGTGCGCGTCAACGTCGGTGTGCTCCAGGGGGAGTTCCAGGGTCTTGCCGTCCTGCAAGATACGCAGCGACCCTTGTGTTATGTCGCCGGATGCCACCGATACTCCTTCGGGGGCTTGTACTGCTACTTCGACCTTGTCTGCTCCGGTGAAAACCATCGGAATCGCTGCAAGAATCAAAAGCTTTACTAATTTCATGGGTGCCTCCTTTTGGCTTTGATTTCTATTCATGTCCTGTTATACACAAAAGAGGAGGAGATATTCCGTGAAATCGCATTCCTACAAGTTCTTGACGTGACGTGTCTTATTGTTCGAGACCAGCCTGAATGGATATGAAGATTACGAGGGAGATAATGGGAAACGGCAGGTAAAGCGCATCTGCAGAAAGAGGCATGGGGCGAGGGAGACAGACGTTCTATGCCGCGAGCAATAGTTTCCCGAGCGGTAACGATACCCGCTTCGTCCAGTAGTCCTATCCCCATACAGCTTCAGCGCAAACCAGGAATCGTCCCAATCTTATTTAAGGCCTTGACAGACGCCATAATCAAGTTATGCTTAGTTATAGAAAATCTGCAACAAACCGGGTCAGTCCCGGGACAAGCCAAGGAGGCGATTTTTATGAAACATTCAAAATGGGTAGCGCTGCTTATCATGTTGCCTTTTGCCATGATAGTAGCCAACACCATCGTCGTAACTACGGGTGCCAACCCGGGTAACGGGTCCTTTCTGAACGCGATAGCCAGCGCCAACAGCCATGTGGGACCAGACACCATAGTGTTCGACATCCAAAGCATGAGCGAACCCCCCTACTATATCATACTGGACACACCCCTCCCTCCTTTAACCGACAACTCCACCTTTATAAACGGGTTCTCGCAGGAAGGCTCCACCCCCAACACCGGCGGCCCGGGCGAAGCGGATAACGCGTTCTTCGGTATTGTATTCGAGGGTAACGCAATAGACAACCCCATGTATGCGTTGACCATCGAGTCGGATTCCAATCTCATCACGGGCATCATTTTTATCAACATGAAGGCTGACACTGTCGATTCCGGGGGAGGAATTCTTATCGACGGTGCCGCCTACAACCAAATAAAGGGCTGTCGTTTCGGTGTGGACACCTCTGGTTATAAAGACGCAGGCAACAAGCATTTCGGGATTCTTATGAAAAACGGCGCCCACCATAACACCATCGGCGGCGCCAATCCCGAGGATCGCAACGTCCTTGCCGGAAACGACCTGGCCTCTGTCGCCATATTCGACGTAGACAGCGACGACAACGTAATCATAGGGAACTTTATCGGCACCGACGTAACCGGAGCTTCTAAGCCAAACCTTCTCGGTATATTCGGACACGGCATCTGGATCCAGGGCCATCGCGCCTTCGGTTCCCCAACCGGTACAATCATTGGCGGCGAGGATTCCACCTTCGGCAACGTAATAAGCGGCAATCCCCAGGAC
>JAUVJT010000203.1 GCA_030592225.1 Candidatus Stahliibacteriota bacterium
ACGGTCATTCTGCTGGTTTGATGGCCATGCAGGCAGGTTGGCATCAGATTCAGCTCGGGCGCGTTGAATTTTGCCTTATAGGAGGAGTGGATTCTTATATGGTACCGGAAACGTTAGAGTGGCTGGATGATGAAGACCAGTTGATGTCTGGGGAAAATCGCTCTGGATTTCCGCCTGGGGAAGGATCCGGGTTCTGTTTGTTAGCTTCCACAAGTGCAGCGCGTCGGTGGAAACTTGATGTGCTGGCATGGGTGGTAGCTGTGGCCACAGCCGAAGAACAGAATCGTATCAAGACTGAAACCATCTGCATCGGTGAAGGACTTACGAAGGCCATTTCCCAGGTAATCGGAGTGCTCGACCTTCCTGAGGAAAAAGTCAATTTCACAATTTGTGATATGAATGGTGAACGCTATCGCACTGAGGAGCTTGTGTTTACGCTGCTGCGAACCCAATCGGCCTTTGTAGCTCATCACGACTTCATAACACCGGCTAATTGCTGGGGCGACGTGGGTGCCGCGTCCGGCCCCCTGTTTGCCAACCTGACCGTGGCATCGGGTCTTCGGGGTTATGCCAGCGGTCCGTTGACTCTGCTTTGGACAAGTTCGGAGGGTGGTCAGCGCAGTGCTGCGCTGCTTTATGTTCAAACCCGATCCAAGGGAGGTTTGGCTTGATCTCCATAGCAGTCAACCCGCCAAAAACACCAGTTACCGAAGGTAGCATAGATCTGGCGCCTGCGACTCTACCAAATGTATGCAAGATGCCTGGACCCCCGGCTCCGTTTGTTCCGACGCCATTGCCGAACATCGGGAGGTCCGGTGACAAGCTCAAGAAGTGTACCAAGAAGATACTCTTCGAGGGGAAAAAAGTTGCCATTAAGGGCTCATACTATATGAGCATGGGAGATATCGCAAGCAAAGGGACTGGCGGTGGAATCGTGTCGGGTACAACGCACGGAAAAACCAAGTTTGTTGCACCTGGCTCGATGAATGTAAAGGCCGAGGGCAAGAACATCCAGCTCCTCGGTGATGCCATGACCAATAACGGCAACAACGACAACGCAATTACAATCCCGGGAAATCAGCAGGCACCAGCAGTCCCCATGGGCGCAGGCGAGAAAGCATTCAAGTGTGCAGTCAAAAAATGCGACTACATGAAGCTGAGCAAAGAGGATATGGCAGCCCTTAAAAGCGACAAGAAGCCGTGCAGGAAGCTCGGTGAGCTCAAGGACAAATGTATCAAACAGAAGATGAAAGATCGCGCTGGTGTTCAGAATGAGCCGAGTTACGATACGGGGCGCAACCCAGCGGAACTTCTTAAGCGGAGCTCGCCAAACCAGAACCATGCGTGTACCAAGTTCTACAGTGCATGTGCCAGCGTAAAACGGAATTGCAAGGCCGATGGAGTTGAGTACATAAAGGGCCGGATGCGGCGGCCAGACTGCGTTATTGGCAAACAGCCACCTCGAACAGTCTTAGACGCGAAAATCCCGTGCCCACAGAGCGTTAAGAAGAGGAAATTTGGCAAGCACAATAGTTTTTCGTCGGCAAACATCCAAGGTGAGAAAATATGGAGTCCTGGGCAAAAACGAGACTACAAGAAAATCGCTGGTGATGGTGGTACAACGCAGGCGGTGTCTCCACATGACGTAAGAACTCTGAGGTGCCCTTAATAACACGCAAAATGTTTATGGAGATTAATGTCGTGTCAAAGTATTCAAGAAAAAAGTCTGGTAAGTCCAAACGGGGAGATCGTCGATTTCGCGTGATGTCGGCAACGCAAAAGTCGGTGGAAATCATTGGTCTCAGGGGAGAGATTATGTTGTGGTGTGATCGCCCGTTCAATGAGTATCCAGATGCGTTTCTCAACGCATTTGAATTCCTCGCCAATCCTCTTCGAGAGTACCTGAACTGGTACCAGAACGATACGATGGATCGTTTTTCTCCTGTAACTTCCAGAACATTTTCTTCGCCTAAAACCTGGCTCACGCGAGGTAAACAAGGCGTTGCTCGCTCGTTATGCTTGAAGGGATCTAGAGAAAAGATGGCTGTCGGCCAATACGTTCTTCATTTCGAGTATCTTCCCGATAAAGCCCTGCATTCAGAGTCAAACACCCCCTTCATTCGTCAAAGCACTCATAGTGGGCTCCTCGAATCGGACCCTGATGCATTTCTCACAACTGCCAAGCAACTGTGTGACCTTTTGCCATTTCTCTCTGGCCATGCGGGGTACTGCTTGGAGATTTCCCCCTATTTTGAAGTCGAAGGGCAGCGCGAGGCTTATCCGATCGCGATGCATCACCCGGGGCTGAATATTGCAAGCGACCACGCCACGTGGTCTCTACGGTACGAAAAAGGTGCCGAGACGGTCAATTGGCTGACGTTGCTGGGCGAGATACCCCTTAACAAACTCGGCGGTGTTAACGAACTCCGCCTTAAATTAGCCGATACCCCTGAGGTGGAGCTCATCAAAGCCAAATACGGTTTGATCATAAAGGCAGGTGAAAAACCCCAACTTGGCAAGACCAATCGCAGGAACGATCTTCCACTTTATAAGGCAGTTTACCGAGCCATAAAGCCTGTCCTTGATCCGGTTATCAGCCACTACCGTCATTTTAATCTTGGCACGACCGACGATGCCGACTACACCGAGCGCTGGCTGCGTCGCTTTGACTCATGACTATACAGATCCAAACCTATATTGCGGTTCCCTCAGAGCTTAATTGCCGGTTGCGTGTGACCGTACTGCTCAAGTCCCCCGTATCAGTTGACGTCCTTGACGAGTTATCCGCACTAGTCCGGAAGGTCTTTCGGCTTGCGGATCTTGGGACATATGTGTCTGAGGGATCACGGCCAGGCAACGCCTTCTTTCGCGTGGTCAATGAACACCGTCTCGCAACAGGTTTTGTATGGGAGTGCGAGGCCAAGGCAGTGGACCCCCGTTTTGTCCAGGTGTTTCGTAACGATATGGTGATGTTTAATCAGCTCCATCATTTGGTGCAACGCTTAGAGATGCAGGCGATTATAACGCCACCGCCAACAGGTGCTCCCCTCCCAGAACTGGGCAGCCGAAGCTTGACCGATACCTATCCCCCTCGATCAAAACAACTGAGTTTCCGGATCAACCATGAGCAACCCGAGGATTTCCGAGGTGGGCGACGGGTGGAAATCATGTTTGTCCAGCCCCTAAGCGATAATGCCCTCGAAAAGACGCTTGATTGGCTGGAGCTTTGGGCTGACGTTTCTTTAGGTGGTTATGCCGAAAATGAGGAGGACGTCGAAACCGGGGAATGTGCCATTTTTGATGCTGTTCCAGATATTACCGACGATTACACCATTGAGATGCCGATCGAGATGTTCGGTGCAGTCGAGGAGGCTTGGCATAGCCTTTTTAATCTTTGCGAACGTATCAGCACGGATATCGCTTCCATCAGCACCGTTGCTGTCGAGTAAGGTTGTGGGCAATGGTGTCACCCATTAATTATATCTTATGCGGTTAGCTATATCCATAGATGATCGAATTGAACCACGTCCATTTAGAAAGGAATCCTTTAACCGCAATGATCCGTTGGTTGAAGAAATCTTGAAAAACGGACTCCAGCTTCTCTAACAGCTAAAATAATCATTAAAACAACCATACCCAAAATGACCCAAACAATGTCGGATTTTGAAACAGAATTATACCAGGAACATCTTGAGGAAGCCTCTTTCCTTTACGAGCAGCGTCTGACTCTCTTCGATGATCCCGAAATAACATGGCTTGACATTGAAGATTTTGAAGAACGCTTTGAAGC
>JAUVJT010000150.1 GCA_030592225.1 Candidatus Stahliibacteriota bacterium
AGATTCCCCCTTACCGCGTCCCGTCGTGGAAAGCCATTGGTTCCAAGTTGTGGATGCGTACCGTTGGCTTCCTCAAGGAAGCCCTGCCCGTGGTTATCGGCGCGGTGTTCGTGGTCAACATCCTTTACCAGATAAACGTATTCGAGCACGTGGCACGCTTTACCGCGCCTGTGGTAACCTGGCTGTGGGGATTGCCCGAGGACGCAATCGTGCCTCTCCTCATAGGCATCCTGCGCAAAGACGTTGCCATAGGCATGTTCGCCCCACTGAACCTGACCGTCAAGCAGTTGGTGATTGGCAGCGTGGTGCTTTCGATGTTCTTTCCCTGCATCGCCACCCTGGTGATTCTGTTCCGCGAACTGAAATGGAAAGACGGGCTGAAATCGGTCGCCATCATGCTCGCCGCGGTGATAATCGTGGGCGCGGCAATAAACCTCCTCTGGCCGTAATTTAGAAATGATTAGGTATAGGAAGCGGATTGCCGTAACCGAAAAGTTAGTCTTAGCTAAAATGTTGAGGGTAGGCTAAAACGGTGAGGAAGAATGAACCTTATACCTGATTTCAAGATAGGTCTGTGGAATACGTGGATACTTTCGGCAATCTTTATAAAGAAAACACCGAGATGAATTGGGGTACCACGAAGATGAAGACCTTGATAGTCTACAACTCAATACACCATGGCAATACTGAAAAGATCACCAAAGCAATGGCGAAGGCTCTTGAGGCAAAGTTACTCAAACCATCCGAGGTGAACGCAGATACCCTGGCCGCCTACGACCTGATCGGTTTTGGCTCAGGGATTTATTATTTTAAGCATCACAAAGGTCTATTGAATCTCGTGGCTAGATTGCCTGAGTTAAGAGACAAAAGGGCATTTATCTTCTCAACAAGCGGGATGAGCAAGGCATGGCACTTTTCCGATTTTCATAAGCCATTAAAACAGAAATTGTTAGCCAAGGGCTTTGATATTATCGGCGAATTTGATTGCAGAGGATGGGATACAGTCGGGGTATTTAAGCTCATTGGGGGAATAAGTAAGAGTAGACCTAACCAGAAGGATTTAGAGCGGGCAGAGAACTTTGCAAAGGAATTGAAAGAGAGCATAACAGGAGGCAAGAAATGAAGGATAACAAAAGGGTAAAGAAGGAAAGGAAGTGGTGGGATAAGCTCGCACCCAATTACGACCGCCATGTCGAGAAGAACTGGAAGATTTATCCCTCTCTCTTGGATAAAATCTGTGAGGATATTGAAACCGGCAGCACCGTTCTGGACGTTGCCACCGGCACCGGCTCAGTTGCCCTGAAGATAGCCCGGCGAGTTAAACAGGTTTACGCTGTAGACATCTCTGCGTCAATGGTAAAGGAAGCTGAGAAAAAGATGCACGAAAAGGAAATCGGGAACGTGAAGTTTTCGGTCCAGGATGCCTACTCACTGCCTTTTGATGACGGTACGTTCGATACGGTAGTCTGCAAGAACGCGCTGCATAACATGGTGAAGCCGACAAAGGCCTTATCAGAAATCAAAAGGGTGCTGAAGCCAGGGGGGCGGCTGATAGCCACGATAACTGGTATCGGAGAGTCCCGGAGATTCAAACTTATGATGACGATTTACAGATTCTTTACAGCCTTTCCGGCCTTTCACAAGTTAAACCTCGAGGAAGCAGCAGACATGATTGAGAAATCCGGGTTCACAGTTGTGAAGAGAGAGATTATTAAACATCCAGAGGACACTCTTCCCTTAATATATATAGTTGCTGAAAGGAGAAGCAATGAACCTTATTCCTGATTTCAAGATAGGTCTGTGGAATGCGTGGATACCCATAGTACCGTTTATCCTGATGAACTACGTTGCGCTTCCGCTGATTAACAAAAAAGCGGTTAAAAGAGCGGCCGCAATGCCCAAGGGAGAGGTAGGGGCAAAGATAGCCGGTTCCATCAATATGCTCCTCTACTGCCTCACCCTTGTCTACACCGTTTTCCTGCCGCTCAGGCTGGGTACGTTGTGGTTCTGGATTGGCCTGCCCATCTACCTCATTGGCCTACTCCCTCTCATCGTAACCATAGTGAACTTCGCCACCGCCTCGCCCGACGAACCGGCCACACACGGAACGTATCGAATCTCAAGACATCCGATATACGTCTTTTTCTTGCTTGTAGCGGTGGGGATCGGTGTAATGTCGGCTTCCTGGGTTTTCTTAGTGTTCTCCGCGCTCTACATGGTTCTGAGCCATTTCACCATCCTTGCCGAGGAGCGCTTCTGCCTTGATAAGTATGGTGACGATTACGCCGAGTACATGAAAACCGTGCGCAGGTATTTGGGAAGATTCGACAAGGAGATCAAATGAACTTAACGCCGTCGTTTGAAATAGGGATTCTAAATCTCTGGATATGCACGGCACTAACTTTTTTAACTCGAAAGTTAGGGTTGCCTAAGATGTTAAGAGTCCACTAAAACATAAAGATGATTAAAACCAAACCAAGGAGAGACAACATGAGGAAAACCTCAATCCTTATCACCTCGTCAGCCCTGACAGCCCTGTTCGCTATGGGACTGACCTGCGGCCAGGCGTTGGAAAGCATCACGCTTTCGCCATCCAGCGATACTGCCATAGTCGAAGGCGACTCCATCCTGCTCTCGGCAACCGTTGACCCGGAGGATGCCTGCTCAAAGGTAACGTTCTTTGTAAACGGTTCGGAATACAAAAGCATTACTGAGCCGCCCTTCGAGTGCTACTGGCCGGAGAGTCAGACTGCGGCAGGCGACTACGAGGTCTACGCCGTGGCCTATAACGGCGACAGCCTGGTCTCGGCAAAGATAACCATTGCCTACGGAGAAGGCGGTCTTAGCGTCTACGAGTACATGATTGACGCCTCGGACATGACCCCGGATTCCTGGACTTACTTCGACTTCTCGGCAGGCGATTCAGGCCAGGTCGTCAGCGTATCGGCTCCAGAGACCTCGCTCGACTGGGATATCAGGCTCCACCGCTATCAGATAGGCACCAACAGCGGCACCTCAGGCTCAGGCCAGGGCGGGGCGTACTACACCGGCGAAACCGATTTCGCATCGGTTACCACGATCAAGGCCGAAGGCTACACCGCTGACGAAATGATAGAAGAGTCGATGTCCCCGGGTGATTCCACCAGTTGGAACAACGTGTTCTATGACTGGTACGATATGGACGGTATGCCTCCCACACTGACCTCGAAAGGCTACGTCTACGGGGTAAAGACCGCCGACGCCAAGTATGCCAAGATTCAAACTCTCGACTACTACAACGCAGACGGCACCTCAGGCTTTCTGACCGTCAAATACGTCTACCAGCCTGATGGTTCAACGGGCTTTTGATTCTACGCATTAGCCTCCCATACGCCCAAACGTAATGGGTAGACTAAACAAGCGGGAGGCGGAGTCGGGATTACCGCCTCCCGCGCTGAACAACTACTAAAGGAGCAAAGGGATGAAGAAAACGATAATAACCCTGACGGTATTGGCTACGGCGACGTTTGCTGCGGGCACCGGAACCCTCAATGGCCGGGTTTTGTATGCAGACAACTATCAGCTTGCTGTGGGGGCCAACGTGGAGGTGGAAGGGACGCAAATAGGCACAAGCGTGGATGTAAACGGCGAGTACGTTATTCCCGACGTACCCGCAGGCCGTCAGCGTCTGGTCATTTCCATGATAGGCTACCGCACCCGCAAGGTGTGGGTTGAGGTTGAAGCAAACAGAACCAACTTCGTGAAGAATTGCTATCTGGCAACCTCTCCAATTCAAATGAACGAGGTTGTTATCACCGGTACCCGCACCCCCACGCCAGTGGATGAATCACCTGTTCTGACTTATCTTATTTCCTCAGAGGAAATTGAGGAAAGTGGAGCGGTTGACGCCAAGGACATTCTGGAACTGGTGCCCGGTATCGAGTTTTCCACGAGCGCACACGGCGACGACATCCTGATGCGTGGGTTCAACTCAAGCTACGTGCTCATCCTGGTGGACGGCGAGAAGCAAGTAGGCCGGGTGCAGAACAACCTCGACTACCGCCGCATACCTTCGTCCATGATAGAGCGGATAGAAATCATCCCCGGCCCATCCTCGGCACTTTACGGCTCGGAGGCGGTAGGCGGAGTCATAAACATCATCACCAAACGACCGAAAAGGCCGCACAGCCTCAACTTAAACCTTGAGTCAGGCAGCTTTCTCAACTCGAACCTTGCCGCCAACTACGGTATTAAGACAGAGAAGTTATGGGGACACGTTAGCGTGAGCGGTACAGGTTCACAGGGTTACGACCTGACTCCTGAAACCATATCTCACACCAGCCCACCGTATCTTGTGGGTTCCTCCAACGCCAAGCTGACCTGGACGCCTGCAGATGCATTGAGCCTGGGCGCTAACTTCAATTTCTTTCACCTGAACCAGTGGGATACGGTCGAAAAGCAAGGGGGAATCTATGACGAAACCAGGATGGTCTATACCATTACTCCCGGCCTAAACGGTTCATATACCTTTGCAGATTCCTCCAGCCTGGGCGTTAAGGTCTCTTACTCTGATTATGAGAACGAGAACCGCAACGACAGGCGGGAAAGCGAGACGTTGGATATCGAAACCCAGACTTATGATTACTTGCACACAGAGCTGCTTTACAACTTCCCGATTCATTTTCTGGGAGAACATGACTTTGTGGTTGGTGCAGAGTACCAACGGGAAGGGGCCGAAACCCCGCGTCTTGCAGAACCGGAGACCTTAAGCGATGTGATCGGGTTCGTTCAGAATCATTACAACCCCTTCCCTTCGACCGGTATCCTGGCAGGCGTCAGGGTAGAACGCCAGTCGCAATACGGTCTGCACGCCACCCCGCGCTTTAGCGTCAAGCAATCCGTGGGCGAACTTTTGTCCCTGCGCGCCACCCTGGGATGGGGATTCCGCGCTCCCGACCTTAAACAGCTTTACATTGATTTCAGTCACGGCGGCTCCGGCCCCTTCATCAAGGGCAATCCCGACCTTGAACCTGAGACATCCATCGGCGGCGACGTAAGCGCTGAACTGGGAGGAGCCGACTGGAAGCTGGTGGTAAACGTCTACCGCAACGATCTTACCAACGTTATCTACGTGGCGCCGGTTGAGGATGAACACAACACCTACTCCTACGAGAACATCGGCTCGGCTTGCTCCCAGGGGTTCTCTACCGACGCAATCGCCGCACCTTTCGGTTTTCTCAAGCTTTCAAGCGGAGTTGCATACAACCAGTTCATCGACGAAGAAACCGGCGAGCAGGTCCCTTACCAGCCCCAGCTTACCGGAAGCGGAAAAATATACCTGGACTTTGCTTCCATTGGTTTCTCCACCACACTGATCGGGCGCTACTCCGGACCGCGAACCTGGGGATACGGAGAGGATGCAGACCAGGCCCCGGGCTACGTCAATCTGGGGGTGCGTTTGAGTCAA
>JAUVJT010000067.1 GCA_030592225.1 Candidatus Stahliibacteriota bacterium
CATATCTATACCCTCCCGCTCCTTCAAACTCAAATGATGGTATTCCTTGTACATACATCCTTAGGATAACGAAATCCCTCTCGTTTTCCAAGGTGTTGCACTTCATTATTGAACCCACGTCTTTCAAATTGGTCAGGTCATTCATCTATTGCGGCAAAAGGGGATACGGTTCATGCGGTGCGGAATGGTTTCTACCACAGATGTTCATTGGATGGCGGAAAAACCTGGGAACCCTGGGTCAGTATAACCGTCGGTGATTATTACTCGGGTAGTCCCTCAATTGCGCTTTCTGGGAACAACATTCATATGGTGTGGTGGGATAACCGCGACGATTGGTGGGAGATATACTATAAACGCGGCTGGTTTGAGCAGGTCGAAGTTGCCGAAGATACTGAGGATGTTGGATATTGCCTTGGAGCATCACCTTCCGTCATACGATATTCGATTCCACAGGATAACAAAGTTTACATAATTATAAGTGACATAGTTGGTCGGAGAGTTCGAATCCTTCTCTCTGGTTCAATGAATGCTGGTAATTACCGGTTTAACTGGAATGGCTGCGATGATCAAGGAAATCCGCTGCCGGAAGGAGTCTACTTCTGCCAGTTGAGGGTTGGGGGGCATTCTTTGACTCGCAAGCTTATACTTCTGGAATAACAGTAGGGGCGACGCATGCGTCGCCCATGTTCAATTATAGGGCAAGGCATGCCTTGCTCCTACACTTCCAGCCGGAAGATAGTCGTTATGCGGCAACAAGTCGCTTGTTGCACTTCATATCACGCTCAGAAAACACACCACAAAAAGAGGTCATCGTGAGCCTTCGAAGAAGGCGTGACGATCTCATGGCGCTTGCCTTGTTCATTCAGGTCTATCGTTTGAGATCCTCACGTCGCGTGTCCCCTTCGGAGACGCCGCGAAATGCAAAAGTCAAAATGCAAAATGCAAAGTGCAAAATGGAACGGCGGACAGCAGACGGCAGGTGTGTTCTCCATCTTGTAATCTTCTAATCTTGTAATCTTTAATCTTCCAATCTTTTACCGCAGGAAGACGAGTGAAACGAGTCGTCATCTTCCAATCTGCAATTGCGACGCAGTCGCGCCCTTGTCCATCTTTTGTCCAGCTTCTGACCATCTTTTGACCACCTTTTGACCAGCTTTTTTGTGACGCGCAAGGCTTAAACCTGACCGGGTGCGGGCGGTGCTCAGGCAGCGGTTGTTGGTTGACAATACGCCTATTTTCACTAACATACGTGTTCTAAATGTATCGAAAGGAGAACTTGTAAAATGCCAACACCTAAAAGAAGGCACTCAAAGACGCGCAGTCGTAAGCGTCGTACTCATTGGAAGTTAGAGGCTCCGGCTTTGTGCGCGTGTCCGCATTGTCACGAGCCTAAGCAGCCGCATCGGGTTTGTCCGCACTGCGGGTTCTACGGAGATCACGAAGTTGTAGTTGTGGAGAGCAAGTCCAAAAAGTGAAGATTGCGCTTGACGCAATGGGCAGCGATGCTGCCCCGTTATCTGAAGTGAAAGGGGCGATGACCGTCCTTGCCGAACAGGCGGACCTTGAGGTGGTGTTGTTAGGGCTGCGGGAGGCGTTGGAACCCTTCAGGAAAAGAATCGAGAAGACCCCGAATCTTGAAGTGGTTGAAGTCCGGCAAACCATTGGTACGAACGAGGCTCCCAGTGAGGTACTGAAGACCAAGACCGACTCCAGCATCGCGGTGGGACTGTCTATGCTCAAACAAGGTAAGGTGGACGGTTTTGTAAGTGCGGGGAACACCGGCGCGGTAATGGCTTTCAGCCTTTTTTCTCTGGGGCGCATTCAGGGGATTAAACGTCCTGCGGTAGGTGCGTTATTTCCTACCCCGCGCGGTCATACCTTTGTTCTGGACGTGGGAGCCAACGTGGAGATTAAGCCGGCTCAGCTTCGTGATTTTGCGGTAATGGGCCGCATAGTTATGGAGAGGATATTCCACGTTCCACAGCCGCGCGTAGCGCTCATGAACGTGGGCCAGGAACCGGGCAAGGGCAATCAGTTGATACAGGAGGCTTACGAACTGCTTGCCGGGGCTCCCATCAATTTCATCGGCAATATCGAGGGTTCAGAGGTTTTCCGAAACAAAGCCGACGTTATAGTGACCGACGGGTTCACCGGCAATGTGGTGCTCAAGTTCGCCGAGGGTATGGGCGAGGCCGTGCTTTTTACCCTTCGCACCACCGGCAAGAAGTACCGCTGGCGCGGTTGGGTTTCCAAGAAACTGTTCCGGGATTTTATAGGCGGACTGAACTACGAGGAGTCGGGTGGGGCGCTTCTTTTGGGAGTGGAAGGCCCGGTAATCATATCGCACGGGCGTTCCTCTGCACATGCGATTACTAACGCTCTGCGGCTTGCGGCCTTTACGGCTCGCGAAGGAGTTGTTGATGCAATCAAGGAAGAGTTTAAAGGAACTTAAGATGCTGTACGGACGAAGTGCAGCGAGTATATTGGTTCTCCTCGGAGCGTTTTGCGTATTCCTGTCTGGGTGCGAGGAAGGGCCGCTGGGTTTTGATGAGTTGGAACGGGGAGAGTTGCAGGTTCATCAGGTGATTATCGAGACAGATACGGTGGTGGGTTTTAGTGAACAGATAGCGTTGGGTGGGACGACGACACTTATAGGGGGACGTGATTCCCTGACCGAGGCGCGCATCCTTATCTCCATCGCCGGCCTTGACTCCATAACGGCGTTCGATTCGGTAAAGCTCTGTTTAAGACGCTATCCCGCCGATGAAATTTCCCAGGATAACGTAACGTTCAATATCTATCCGGTTACGGCCGATTGGGACGAGGAGGGCTGTACCTGGTTTCTTGCCGATGCATACAGCAACTGGGAACTTGGCGGGGAGTTTGACGATTCCGATCTCATTACCGAAATCACTGCAGACGATGATACTGTGGAACTGAGGCTTGCTCCCGAACGTCTTGACGACTACAACCAGGGTATAATCCTTCTGCCGCAGAACGATGGTTTTGCCTACCTTGGATCAGACGAGAAGGCATCCTACGCTCCTTTTATCCTGGGTTTTGATGGAGAGGATACAACTAAGTTTTCGTCGCTTGCAGGTGCGGATTACTACGCTGCCATCTATGATGCCACCATACTTGAACCCTATGAGGCTCCCATCCCTGATACGCTTATCGGCGCCGGGCTTGCATGGCGGGTTCACCTGCGTTTTCCGCTCGACAGCCTTCCTCAGGATATCGACATCACTTCAGCCGATCTTGTTGTGAAATACGAGAACTTCTTCTCGCCGGAAAGCACGTTGGACTTTGTGTGCTATCGTATGGAAGAACCTTACGTGTGGCGATACAGCGAAATGGTATCGGCCATCGCAGGCAGAGACTCCATAGATGTTACCGATGACTCGCTGTCCATTTCCTTCGTAGGCGTGACCCAGTTCTGGGCCGATGAACCGGATTCAAACTTTGGACTCATACTTGCCCACTCATTCCTGCAAACAAGCCCTTCGTTCGGCCAGGAGAAACGAATACATGCCCTGGGGCGCATTACCGGAACACCGAAACTCATCGTTACCTATACAACCATACCCCAGACCCGGTTTCCGGGAGGTGATTAGTGAGAAAACTCATCGCATTGATATTCCTGTTGTCATCTGCGCTTTCGGCGTATTCCATATTTAATTCACGCGGGCTGGGCGGCTACAATCCTCCGGCGGAGTTTCTTCAAATTCAACCCAGGCATCAGACAAGGCTGGGGGTCGGTTTCCTGTCTGAGTACGTATATGCGACGGACGGTACAGGCGGACAGAGGGCTTTTCAGATACGTCCCGAGAGCTTTCAGTTCTACTTTCCCCTTCCCTGGCGTTTCGGGCTTGGTGTTCAGGTAACCGAGCGATTTAATCTTGATTACTATGTCGAAAGCGACTCGGCACGTTCCTCAGACTATACCCTTATTCGAAGGGTCAAAAGCCGCGGCGGTATCGAAGGACTAAGGTTGTCCCTGGATAAGAGTTTCTACGACAAGGTGTACGTAGGTGTCGGATACGAAAGATTGTTCGGCGGCGCGTGGGAACGCTGGGAGTCCGAGGTGGTGGAACTGACAGAAACCACCGTAGATTCGCTTCTGTACCACTTCGGTGGGAACGGTGTATGGGGGATGGCGGGGTTCAAACTGGGTCCCGTTGAAATGCGCGGCTTCTACGCCCACCCTTTCGGTCTTGCGGTGAGCACCGAGGTGCAAACCACGCGCGACTCCGCGATTGTAGACTCCGCGTCCTGCATACCGCCGGCGGAGCTTGGCGGGATTATTACCTGTTCCGCGAAGAGGCTTGAGCTGGGGTTGGCCTATATCCAGCAAGTTCCTGCTGATTCCACCTTGTTCTCCTTCGTTCCAGGACATATTATTCAGGCTAACGCGGGCTACAGGTTTGATCCCTTTATCCTTACCGGTAAAGCGGGTTGGAAAAACTGGTACGTGGAGACCGCATCAGGTTCACCGGTGAGTGATATCTACGTCGGCATCGGCGCGCGCATCCCGATTAAAGCTTACGGTTATGGAAAGCTGGAGATTTCCGGGGGACTGCGTGAAGGAGGAGACATCTCAGAATACCACGTTGAACTCCGTGCCGGTCTTGAATTTACCGAAATCTGGGGTAAACGCGAAAGGATGTGGGGTGGTTAGGAAAAACCTGGCAAAGGTAGTCGAACGCATCGCCTCAGCTTGTCAAAAAGCAGGGCGCGACCCTGCCGAGGTTAAAGTAGTGGCGGTTACCAAGACCCATCCACCCGACGTTATACGCCAGGCCATTGAGGCCGGTATCAACAATATAGGGGAGAATCGCGTCCAAGAGGCTGAGATAAAATATCGCGAGATTGACGCAGACGTCGCCTGGCATCTTGTGGGACATCTGCAGCGCAACAAGGTGCGCAAGGCGCTGACCATGTTCTCCATGATACACAGCCTCGATTCTCGAAGGCTGGCTCGTGAGATAGAAAAGGAAAGCGCAAAGCTCGATAAGATTATACCTTGTCTCATAGAGGTTAACACCTCGGGTGAAACCAGCAAGTTCGGTGTGGAACCTGATGGACTTGCTGAGCTGGTAACGGAAGTGTTGAAAGCGGAACATATCAAGCTTGTAGGCTTGATGACAATTGGTCCGTTCACTGAAGACCAAGATAGAATAAGGCGTAGCTTTACGCTTTTACACGAGTTGCGTGACCGGGTCGAGAACATCTTTGGATGTTATCTGCCGCATCTTTCTATGGGCATGAGCGACGATTTCGAAATCGCGGTACAGGAAGGTTCTACCATGGTTCGACTCGGCAGGGTATTGTTTGGACCCCGGCAGTCTATTTGACGGCCAATAAGGTGAATGGGGTATTGACAACACATGGCAATATCAGTATATTGTGCAATTGTGCAAGCCGGGGTAGCTCAGTTGGTAGAGCACGGGTCTGAAAAACCCGGTGTCCGCAGTTCAATTCTGCGCCCCGGCATGCTTGACAACTCTTAGAACGAGCGTATAGTTATAAAAACTAAACAAAGTAGTCAAACAAACCCTAAGCCCAAGGAGGGAAATAATGAAGAAGGTACTCCTTCTTGCACTCCTTCTTGTCGTGGCCGCAAGTGCAGCCATTACAATTGAGTTTCCAGATGGACCGCCGACCAAGGTCGGTGTGCCGGTTCGGGTAAACATAACCTCAGACGTTGGAAGTGAAAAAGCTGATCTTGTGCTGAATCCGAATGCCGAACCTGGTGTTTATCCTACCACGGTTGAACTTCCATATACTGGCTTAAGTGCAACTTTAGAGATAACTCGTCCTGGTTCCGGGCTCACGGTCTACGCCAGCAAAGTACTCGACTTTGGTGAATCCGAGTCTTTTGATATAGTTATAGGTGATGCTGCCAATTGGCAGATTCTTGCTCCTGGCGAGACCGGTGTAGAGGGGGATGCTACCGAACCTGCAGGTAAAACCGGCCCCGCTTCGGTAACTGCCGGTGAAGATGCCACCTATAAGATCAACATCTGCGATACATGGTTCAATGTGCTCACTTCCGCTTCCGGAACTCCTTCACTTGCTACCACCGATCCCTTTGAGAAGCTGTCAGCAACCCCAGTAGTCGGTAACAACACCATTCAGCTTCGTACCGTTACAGCAGGACAAGCTTCCAGCACTCAGACTGTTACCGTTTCCGGCGGCAGTTACACGAGCGACGTTAGCAATGTTACCGTGAACGTTGGCACCGCCATTCAGCTTATCATCCTGTGTAACGGTGAAACAGCACTACAGGGTGATGATGTCGCTATCGGTGTTCGCGGCAAGAGCGGCGAACCAGTGGATGCTACTCTTGGTGGCGGATACCCTGTTGATGTCAGAGCGGTTGATGCTTGCTGGAACTGGGTTCCTGATTACGATGAAACTAACAACGAAGTGAATGTATTTGCCGGTTCTGTAGACCTTACCGATGGAACCACCGATGAAATCACTGGTGGTGTTGCTACCAACGTGGATGTCGATTTTAAGACCGTTGCCGTAGGTGGCGAGAACATCGACGCTGAAGATTCATATGGCTTGAAAACACCCTACTCGACGGAAGTGGGTGTATTGCCAGGAGTTGATTCGTTGGTTGCGGATTTTGTTCCATCTACTGTTCCTGTTGGAGTCCACGCCGATCTGGAAGCCAGAGCGTGGGTAGCCAGTAAGCTTCTGACAGCTGGTTCTGCTGACGTTGAATTAATTGAAGGCTCTGTGGTTCACTTCCATCTCGATACTAATGTGATTAAGATCGAGAACGGATTTGGAAGTATTGAAGCTTGGGCAGATTCGGTTGGAACCTATATTGTCGAAGTTACTTCAGGTGAACAGGTTGATACCGACACTCTAATCGTTGAGGAGCGTCTTGGCGTTACCGTAATCCCCAACCCGTACAAGTACGGTGCGGAAGGTGTCACTGACATAAAGTTTAGCTACAAGGTTGCCGAAGCCGGCGCTGCCGAGATAGTGCTTTTGATTGCAGACATCTACGGCAACGTGGTTTACAAGGTAACTTATGGGTCATCTGAACCCGAGGCTTTGCCCGGTACACAGGAGATTGCCTGGGACGGCACCAACAGCAACGGCACCCGGATTGCCAGTGGAATGTACCAGGCGGTTATGAAGATTACCCTTACGGACCTCAGCTCTCAAGTCGTGAAGAAAAACTTCATGGTGATCTGGTAGGTCAGGAGGCTATCCTGAAAGCAAAAGTATTTATTGTACTTATTCTGGTTGCAGGTCTTGCGTTTGCCCAGCCAGTAACAGGAGGTATAGGCGGCCAGGGCGGTCTGCTCTTTGAGGCAGGCGGCAGCGCTCGTTCCCTTGCCATGGGCCAGGCGTTCACCGCGATAGCCGACCAGGGCGAAGCCGTGCTTTACAACCCGGCCGGTCTGGGACAGATTCACTCGGCCAAACTCTCGCTGTTGGGCGGATCGCTGTACGGCAACACCTACCAGAGCGTGTTGGCCTACAACATGCCCTGGGCCACCTATGGAACCTTTGGGTTAACCTATGTGGGAGCCTTCGGCGCTCTTGAGGAGACGGTTGCCCCGGACGGCAGTTACAATGACGCTGCGGATGGCATGAACAACTCAGGCGTTATTATAAGTTATGCCAAGAAGTTCAGCGCCTTTGGCTTTGGACTTGCTCCCAAGCTTCTGTTCAGCAGGCTTAGTGACGAGCAGGCGATGGCCTTTGACGTGGACGCCGGGTTCATGCTGTATCCCATAAGCATCATTATTGCAAACAAGCCTACCAGTAAGCTGCCTTTTGACATGGTTACTATTGGCGTCTCAGCCAAAAACCTTCTCGGAGCCACCATGGACTATTCTGGCAGCGGTATGGAGCCTGCGAACCCCCGTATCATTCGTGCGGGACTCGGACTTCGCTTGCTTGATAACCGTGTAAAGCTGGCTTCCGACATCTCCTACATGTTGATTGAAGATGGCGATGGTGTATTCGGCTGGTACGAAGGCCTTGAGGTATATCCGGCCAAGCTTCTGGCGCTGCGCGCCGGCATCAACGACAAGTTCTTCAGTTTCGGGCTTGGCGTCAATACCGAGCTTTCCCGCAGCGTTGGTCTTGAGGTAGACTATGCGTTCATGATGAATCATGCCAGTGAATTTTTGCTGGCACCCATCCACAAGGTGTCTTTGAACCTTAATCTGAAGAGCGTTGCCGGTCTGTGGCTTTCTTCCCGTCCGGGACAGCTTAACTCCCCTGCGGAATATGCCGAGATCAGCGTTAACGGAGCCTCCCAGTTCAAGGGACGCATCAAGCGTTGGATATTCGAGATCAAGGATGCCGGCGGGATGGCAGTTTACAGGAAATCCCAGGATGTCTACGGCGAGATAGATGAACTCCCCGCCAAGTTTACCTGGAACGGCGTGAACAGCATTCGCGGCGGTCAGGTTGACAGCGGTACTTACTATTACCAGGTTACCATTATCGATAAGCTCGGAGATAAGATAATCTATGACGGGCTTCTCCTCAAGGTAGACTGGAAAGGCGTAAGGAGATAGAAAAATGAAGAAGCTAGTAGCCTTCCTCGCAATCCTGCTCGTTGTCGGTGGTGGACTTTTTGCAGATAAGTTCATGGACGACTTCGAGGATGCCGAGCGTTTGCTTACTCGTAAGAACTATGAGCAGGCCTACAAGATCTACAACGGACTTATACGTGATGCCGAAGCCCGTGGCTTTGTCGCCGAGATAAAGTATCGTACCGCTCAATGCGCATACAACCTCGGGCGTTTCGAGGTGGCAATCTCGCTTCTGGAAAAGGTTCTTAACGAGGACATTCCCGCGGATTCTCGCTATATTTATCTTGATCCGCAGGTAAAGTTCTCTCTGGGATTATGTTACTTCCAGATTGGAGAAAACCAGCGGGCTCAGCGTTTCCTCGATGAAGCGGGAGACCTCGGCGGAATGGGGATCGCGGACTACCTCATCCGCATGGATTATAAGACGGCATACGACCACTTGAAGGAAAAGGAGTACCCGGTTGATAAACTTTTCCTGGCAAGAAGTCTCATAAACTCCCGAGACCCCGAATTCTTCAGCGACATCAGATTTCTCCTGACAGAGCTTTCCGAGGACGCTAATCTGGAGGAACTCGTAGACTTCAGCCGCGCCGAGATGCAGTTCTTCAACCAGGATTATGCCACGGCCAAGAACGTGTTCCGCGACTTCATGACCAAGTATCCTCGTACCGCTCTGAGACCTTACGCCGAGTATTACCTGGCTTGCTCGTACTTCCACGAGAGGGAGTATCGTTATTCCATCGATCTTTTAAGTAAACTCACCGATCCCAACAATAATCAGGTGCTCGCGGCTCATGCCTTTTTTATAAGAGGCGAGGCTTATCGTGAACTTGAACTGGCCGACAGCGCCATGTTCAGCTTCCAGCAGGCTCGTATCGTTGCTCCCAACTCGATGGTTGATTTCTACACTACGTACAGGCTCTATCAAATTCACCGAGAGGAATACAAAGAAAGCGGAGACGAGATGGCTCTGTTGATGGCCAAGCGAGAGGCCAGGCGTATGGGTGAGATCGCCCTTTATGGTCATGATCAGCTTCTTATGGAGAATCTCTCAAGGTACGTGCGCGGCAACATCGAGTTTGATCAGTTGAACTATCCGGAAGCTCTCAACTACTACCGTGAAGTGACCGTCAATTTACCCTCTCCCGATTACGCCACTCCGGAAGAACTCCTCATATACGAAACCGCTATGACCATGGCGCTTTTGGCGTTGAACCGTCAGGATGAACGTACCAGCTACAATACCGCAATGACCATGCCTCAGACCTACTTCGCTATATTCAAGCGTGATTCGGTTGCTCTTGAGTACGGCGGCGATTGGCGGGCTTACCTGCTTTACAACCAGGCTGATGCCACGTATTACTCTTCCTATGTACGGGGAGAAGTACGTAATATCAAGAGACGCGAGCAAGCTCGTGGTATGTACCAGGACATCCTTGAGAAATATCCTACCTCCTATATGAGTACCCTGGCCAAGGTCGCCCTGGCATGGTACAAGCTTGAAGCGGGAGAAGGCTATTATGATGAAGCCCTGGAGGAGTTCTCAAATATCCTCAACACTACCCTCAAGACGGACGCATTGGTACTTGCCGCTTACGGAAAAGCCCTTTCGTACTACTATAAAGGCGACTTTGGCAGTGCCGGCGCGTGGTTCCTGAC
>JAUVJT010000057.1 GCA_030592225.1 Candidatus Stahliibacteriota bacterium
AGCGTCCGCCTCACCACTCCCCTACGAACTCCTGGAACGCATCAGCATTCGCATCACCAACACCACCCAGCAGGTCGTGCGTGTAGTCTACGACGTAACCCATAAGCCGCCCGCCACCATTGAGTGGGAGTAAGGTGTGTCGAGTAACGTCAGGATAAACGTTGTTGACAACGGCGGTCAATGGACCCACCGGGAGTGGCGCATGCTGAGGGATCTGAAAGTGAAGACAAACATCATCCCCAACACCACGCCGGCAGAAGAGATTGAGGCTAACGGGTTGGTTCTGTCAGGCGGCGCGCCCCGCATCGGCGAAGATGCGCCAAAGCTGGGTGTCAGCGCAGATTATCTGGACAAGTTAGCGATACCCATCCTGGGCATCTGCGTAGGGCACCAGTTCATGGCCCTGCACTTCGGTGGCAAGGCCGGCCCGGCCAGGGTTCCCGAGTACGGCAAGGCGGAATTGACTGTTACCGAACCAAACGACCTGTTCAAAGAACTACCCGACCGCTTTACCGTGTGGGAGTCGCACAACGATGAAGTGCTTGAACTGCCCAAAGGATTCGTGGTATTAGCTCATTCCAAGGATTGCGCAATCGAGGCGATGCGCCACAAGAGCAAACCGCTGTACGGTGTCCAATTCCATCCCGAGGTGGAACACACCGAACATCACTACGAGATTTTTGAAAACTTCATCGAAGTGGTAAAACGAGCCGGCGCCTAACGGCATCAGCCCTCAATTTATTCCATGGCGCTCTTTTTATGCACAGGTAAAATCCGAACTTCTCTCGCAACTACCCCTGTCAATACCCTCGATTGTTTGCATGGGATAAATATCCCTTAACCGAAAGACTCCTTAAACCTTGGGGAACCTGATTTAACCCTTGCAGGCGAGGTGTCAGCATCCGGGACAGGGAAAAGAAGATACTCCTGATCGCCGAAGTGAACCCCTCCCCCCACAGTGGTTTCGTATGCGCGCAAAACCGCATGGTGAGGATGGGTAAGGTAGTAGCCAATCCATTGCCGTAGAGGAGGTATCGGTATCTCATTATCGTGACTGGTAACTTCACTTATCAGGTGTCTTATATCCAATTTGTGATTCTGATAGAAATCCCGTTTGACCTCAAATCCGGTTTTGTGAAACAAGCGGCGTGCCTGACGAATAGAAATATCCCGCTTATGGTGCGGCATCGCCCAGTCCATGGTAACCACCGAAGGGAAGCAAACGACAGATGCTCCGCCTGGACGCAGTGCGCCACGAATCCATTCCAGATATTTGTATTCATCCTCGACATGTTCAACCGTGGCAAGACTGACCACTGCATCAAAAGTACCCAGGCTTTCAAGAAAACCAAAGTCATCAGCATTGCCCAGCTTAAAGGAAGTACAACCGTTTGCGTAGTTCCTGCAGGCATATTCTACCACTTCAGGATCCAGGTCAACACCCGTAACCTTACCCAGGTCTGAAAGTATCTCGGTACCGTAACCTGACCCGCAAGCAATATCAAGTATCTTCAAATTACCGTTGCGTCCCTGCCCATCAAAATACTGTTTGAGCCAATCACGAGCTACCTGTAGCGGGTGATAAAGACCTTATACATCACGCCCTGTATGTTCCCAATACCATCGACATCCATCTCCTTGGGATACACTCGTTCGCTAATACCAGCCACGTTTACTCCTTTTCAAACCCTGATAATTGCAGCATCCTGCCGTACCGGTTCAAGCAAATACTGCTGATGAGCCAGAAGCAGCCCGCCGCCTGCGGTCATCTGAAAAAGACGCCTCAGCATGTGATCAGGGCGTCTGAGATAATACTTCACCCACTGGCTCAAGGGCGGCGCCGGAATATCAGGATTGGTGCGCGCTTCGTGAAGCATGTGGTGCATTGGCAGGCGATCGGTCTGGTTGAAGCGTTTCAGGATACGAAAACCGCACTCGTCGAACATCCGCCGGGCGGAACGCAGGGAGATGTCGCGTTTATGGTGAGGAGTTGCCCAATCCATGGTAAACGTGCAGGGAAATGATACAACGAGAGCCCCCCCGGGACGCAAAGCCTTGCGTACCCATTTCAGATAATCGTAGTGGTTATCGAGATGCTCAACCGTCTCAAGGCTGACCACCGCGTCAAACTCACCCAACGTCTCCAGGAATTTGCTATCATCGGCGTTGCCCAGCTTGAAGGACGTGTTCGCATCCCGGTAATTTCTGTTGGCGTATTCCAGGCTCTCTTCACTGATGTCCACACCAACGACCTCGCCTGCATCGGCAAGAATCTCAGAACCAAAACCGGTGCCGCAGGCAAGGTCGAGTATGCGGGGTTTGCGACCATTGAAGTGAGCCGCAATCCAGTCATGCGAAACGTGGTAGCGCTCAAGGTGATTACGGAGCGCAAGCCGCTGCATCTGGTTGGAAAGATCCATCTCGTCAGGAATAACTTGTTCGTGCTTCCAGCCCAAGTTGTCTCCTATTATAGTGTTTCTGCCGTCGCCCTGCAACTCCACATTATTTCGGAAATACCTTCCGGAACAAGGCAGTATACCTCACATCGAGCGACTGTCAAGCCAATTCGATTTATCTCCCGAACTATATCGTCAATTAACCTTTACGTCCGTGCAGTTTCAGAAGTACACCGCAACGTCCAGGATTTCATGGCGTTAAAGCGATATCGCTAAAGCCTCGCAAAACTCTAAGGCATTAAAGGAAGTGGAGGTGTCATCCGTTTGCCCTTGGCGTCGGCCCGGCCCGGCGAGTTGTCGTAGACCTCTATCACGTAGTAGATAACGGCAATGAACTGCTTGTCGAAATGCCCGTGGAAGTAGGAATGCACGAGATTGACGTATTTTACCTGGAGTTTCTCCACCTCGGTAAGTTCTGGATCATCGGGGTGAAGAAGGTGGGCAATGGCCTTGAACTCGTAGGAAGGGATGTCGAGAAAGACCACTGCGCACGCCGGGTTCACCATCTGGTTAAGGAAACTGCCCGTTTCAAACTTCGGAGTGGCATAGAGTTCAAGACTTACCTGACAAGTGGGATCGAAAATTCCCGAACCCAGGGAATAGAGGGAGTCAAGACGGTCAAGCTTTGCCGGAAAGTCTTCATCAATAGTGGACTCCAGAAGCTCAATGATTTCTTTAATTTTTTCACCGCGGGGCAGCCAGCCCATGCCTTTAACCGCATTGTTGATGGCAAAACGGCTGTCGTTGCGGGCAATGCCGTAAGTGGCCACCATACCGTTATGAGGCCCGGCAAGCTCCGGAGGCTGGTGATTGCGAAACCGCTCCAGGGTTGCCAGCCGTTTACCGACGCTCCACTCCTCGAAAGCGGCCGGAAACTCGCGCAGCTGGAATTCCTGCCAGGAACCGTCAATTTCAGCACGGATGATGTTCTCGGACAGTTTGGAAATATCTACCGTTTTCTGCCGAAAGGTTCCGTTCTCCCATAGATCTACGTCTGCATGCTCCAGAACCTGCTCTTCGGCCAACAGCAGTGAAACGGATACCAAGAGCAAACAGCATATTGTCAGGTATCTCATGTTTTCTCCTAATGGTTACTTGGTTTTGTTCTTAATTGACTTTTTCAGCCCCTGCGGAAAAAGAATGCTCAAAGCTTTCCGTATGGTCTTGACCTTGCGAAAGGTAAGCCCTTCGCGCACGTGTTTGGAAATCTCTGCCAGATCTTTGTCGTTGTCTGCAGGCAAAAGGATGGTAGTGATACCGGCTCGTTTTGCACCAAGCACTTTTTCCTTAATTCCGCCTACGGGAAGCACCCTGCCGGTAAGGGTTATCTCGCCGGTCATGGCAATCTTGGAATCGATGGTTAAGCCCGACAAGAGAGAGTATAAAGCCGCGGTAAGGGACAGACCTGCAGAAGGACCGTCCTTGGGAATTGCTCCGGAAGGGATGTGAATATGTAAATCTGTCTTGCACATATCAAGAGCGCTGAGCCCAAGCATCCGGGCATGGCTGCGCAAAAAGGAAAGCGCCGCCTGGGCGGATTCTTTCATAACGTCTCCCAGGGAACCGGTGAGGATGAGTCCTTTAGAACCAGGCATCATGGTGGCTTCGATAAAAAGTATCTCGCCGCCCACCGGGGTCCATGCCAGTCCGGTGGCGACCCCTATTGTTCCTTCCCGGGCGGCAAGCTCTGAATAAAACTTGGCAGGACCGAGGTAGCGCGAAACGTTATCTGCATCAATCGAGACCCTGTGCTTCTTCCCTTCGGCATAACGCCGGGCTATCTTGCGTACAACGGAACCTATCTCCCGTTCAAGATTACGGACACCAGCTTCGCGCGTATAGCCTTTGATGATATCGAAGATGGCGTCGTCGGAGAACTGCACTGACTGCGGTTTCAAACCGGCCTGATCAAGTTGACGCGGAACAAGGTAACGCTTGGCAATCTCAAGCTTCTCAACGTCTATGTATCCGGGAAGTTCTATTACCTCCATACGATCGCGTAACGCAGGAATAATGGTCTGGGTAACGTTGGCGGTGGCAATGAACATCACCTGGGAAAGATCGAAGGGAACTTCAATGTAATGATCGGAGAAGGAAAAATTCTGCTCCGGGTCAAGAACTTCAAGAAGGGCTGAGGAGGGATCGCCGCGGAAATCGGCGCCCACCTTGTCTATTTCATCAAGCATGAAAACCGGATTGTTGGAGGAGGCGGTTCTGAGGCTCTGCAGTATGCGTCCGGGGAGAGCGCCGACATAAGTCCTGCGGTGACCGCGTATCTCCGCCTCGTCGTGAACTCCACCCAGGGACAGGCGGATGAATTTACGCCCCAGGGCACGAGCTATGGAACGCCCCAGCGAGGTTTTTCCCACACCGGGAGGGCCGACAAAACAAAGGATAGGCCCCTTGGAATCGGGCTTGAGATGACGCACGGCAAGATACTCAAGAATACGCTCTTTTACCTTTTTCAAATCATAATGGTCTTCATCAAGAATACGTTTCGCGCGACGGATTCCAAGCCTGTCCTCTGTCCCCTCTTCCCACGGCAGATTGAGGAACCAATCAATGTAGGTACGCACCACGGTGTACTCAGCAGCGACAGGAAGCATCATGCTTAGACAATCAAGCTGTTTAAGCGCCACTTCCCTGACCTGATCTGACATGGCCTTCTCGACTATCTTTGAGCGCAGTTCCTCCACTTCTATGGTTCGTTCATCCTTCTGGCCCAACTCCTGCTGAATAGCCTTTAGCTGCTCGCGCAAGAAATACTCGCGCTGGGTTTTATCCACCTCTCCCTTAACCCTGTCGCGTATCTTCTCACCCAGCTCAAGGATACTAATCTCCTTGGCCAGAAGGGTATCAAGCTGCTTGAGCCGTTCCCTGGAAGAATAGGTGGCCAGAAGCTTCTGTTTCTCCGGAACCTCAAAATTAACGTAGGAGGCCACAAAATCGGCAAGCTTGTCGGCATCATGAATATTAAGAATCACCGACATCAACTCCTCGGAAAGATAGGGAACCATGGAAACGAGCCTCTGAAAAGATGTAACAACGTTTCGCATAAGCGCTTCAGTCGAGGTATCTCGCCGCTGTGTTGTTTTTATCGTCTTAACTTTGGCGGTAAGATAGGGGGTTTCCTGAACGTATTTTTCGATGCGCCCTCGATGTATTCCCTGAATAACTATGCGAAGCGTCTCATCAGGGTAACGCCGCATCTTAAGAATCAAAGAAACAACGCCCACCTCGTAAAGATCGGAAGGTTCAGGATCCTCAACCTCAGTATCGCGCTGAGCTATAATACAAACCACTTTGTGATCGGCAAGGGAGTCGTCTACGAGTTTTATTAAAGAAGGGTTGGAGATCGCAAATCCGGTAACGAGATTTGGAAATATTACCCCTCCCTTGATAGGCAATACAGGAAGAACTTCAGGGATGTAATGTGCACCGTTTATCTCCGATGTGGAATCATCGTACATAAGGATCTCCTACTTGATGGGTATTTCTATAATCTTTGGCCGATGTCTGGGAATACGCACCTTAAGTATGCCGTCAGCAAGTTCAATCCTGGCGTTGGCAACTTCCACCCGAACCGGCAACGGCACGTGACGTTCAAAAACCCCATAAAAAGACTCCAGCTTGTAGAAATGAGTGGCCTTCGAGAAGAACTCCGGTTCAAGCTTGCGGCCTCGAAGCTCAACATGGTCTTCGTAGACCTTTACCTGTAGCGCCTTACGAGGAATACCGGGCACTTCAGCCAACAGGCAAACCTCCTCTGCAGTAAGCAAAAGGTCCACTACCGGGTAAGGCTCGTTCTCCCCTTTCGCCGCCCCTTCCTCAATCATAAAATAAAAATGATCTCTCATCATAGTATCACTCTCCTCGCCTGGAGCATTTGCCAATCATAAGCTTCCTCCCTTGAGGAATACCAAGATTATAAGCAGCAGAACCCTGAGGGCAAGTAATCTCATAATAACCCCAGCTATTAAGAATCAAGCCGGGTTCAGCACCATCAAGCTCGGAATAACTACGCACGATCCGAAGGTCTTTATCTTCCAGGCGTACGGCACAGATACCTCGGAGATGTTCTGCGCGCAGATTGGTTACGATATTACCAAAATGGTCTACATGGATGCTCTCCGCCTGGATACCTGACTGGAGTTCACGGGGTTCAGGGATATGCAGAACCTCAGGATCAGTAATCGATGAAGCAAAGGAAGAGAGGGGAACTCCAGCCAGCAGTTTACCGGCGGCAAGGGCGTAGATGTCCCTGCCGTGAAAGGTATTGCCGGGATAGGTAGCGCCAAGAGAGGCGGAATCTATCTGGAACGCGCTTCCCTGGTTTTGCTCAACAATCCGACCCAGAACACCGTTGTCAGGCCCTGTGAAGAAATGAGCGCCGGCCTTGCAGAAAAGGTGCCGGCGCGCCGAGCCCACCCCGGGATCAACCACCATAACGTGAATGCTGCCCTGCGGAAAATAAGAAAAGGAGCCCTCAAGAATCAACCAGGCGACACGAAGATTGAAAGGTGGTACGTGATGAGAAATATCCACCAATCTGGCCCCGGGAGCGGTGGTCAGCACCACCCCTTTCATAACACCGACGTAGCCGTCTTCTGCGCCGAAATCGGTAAGAAAGGTTACGACTCCACTGAAAGAAAGATTGTTGCTTCGCGTACCGGGTTTACTTTGCGAACGCGATTTACTTTGCGTATTCGACGTTTCTCACCTCGCGAATCACTACAACCTTGATATAACCGGGATACTTGAGCTCGTTCTGAATCTGGTTGGCAATCTTGACACTCATCTGTTCCATTTCAAGATCGCTCACTATATCGGGCTGCACGAGCACACGCACCTCGCGTCCTGCCTGAATGGCATATGCTTTCTCGACACCCTCGAAGCTGGAAGCAATGGCTTCAAGGCGTTCAAGGCGTTTAAGGTATGCCTCAAGGGTTTCCCGGCGCGCACCCGGACGAGAACCGGAGATGGCATCGGCGGCAGCCACAATAAAGGCATAGGGACTCTCCATAGAGACCTCTTCGTGATGTGCAGCTATCGCGTTAACTACAACCTCGTCCTCGCCGTACTGGGCAGCGATACGGGCGCCTATCTCGGCGTGAGGCCCTTCTATGCTGGTATCGGCAACCTTTCCGATATCGTGAAGAAGTCCGGCACGGGCGGCAAGCTGTGAATCCAAATCCAGTTCAACCGCCATGTTAACGCAGAGATTCGCCACTTCTTTGGAATGCTGCAGAAGATTCTGACCGTAGCTTGAACGATACTTCATCTTGCCGATGTAGTTGAAAAGCTCGTTGTGAAGACCTATCACCCCCATCTCGGCCGCTGTCTACTCGCCCGTGGACAGAATGTTTTCAATGGTATCATTTTCCACCTCCTGATAAACCTCCTCGATCCGGGCAGGATGTATGCGCCCGTCACGAATAAGTCTCTCAAGAGTCATCTTGGCCTTTTCGCGACGAAGGGGATCAAACGCGGAGATTATTACCGCGCCAGGGGTATCGTCAACCAGCACCTCCACCCCGGTCAAGGTCTCGAAGGTGCGAATGTTACGACCTTCTCTGCCAATGATACGACCTTTAAGTTCCTCGGTAGGAAGCTCAACCACGGAAACAGAAGTCTCGGTCCAGTGGGAAAGGGAAACCTTCTGGATGGCCTGGGAGATGATTTCGCGTGCGGCTCTATCGCCTTCCTCGCGGGCGCGATCCTTGATATCTTTGACCATCTGAACCGCTTCCAGATCGATTTGCTTACGGATATTCTCCATCAACTCTTCCTTGGCCTTTTGCTTGCTGATGTGAGCTATCTTCTCCAGACGCTGGTTCTCTTCCTCAATAAGCTGGTCGTAGCGCTCCATCTTGGTCTTGAGTATTTTTTCAAGATTGGCCTGGTACTTCTCGTTTCGAATCAAAACCCGTTCCCGTTCGGCAAGATAATGACCTCTGCGCTCAATCATTGATTCACGATCGGATAGTTTCTTGGCTTGCTTATCCAGCTCACGCCGGTCTATTATCAGGTCTTTTTCAAGCTTTTCCCTGGTCTTGAACCAGCACTCCTTAGCCTCTACCTCAGCCGCCTTAAGGGTACGCTCTGCTTCCTTTTCTGCATCCTTGAACATCTGACCGACACGCATCTTGGTAGAGGCAATTCGCCGCATACCAATGATTTGAAACAGAAAAACACCCGCAAGGAATGCCGCAATAGCTGTTCCCGCGAGAATAAGAATCCATAAACTAGGCATTGTCGTCCTCCAAATCCTCCGCCGTGTCGTGGGGACGGGTGTCTTTGAACCCAAGAACTATGGTGGGGTTCGGTAAGCCGAATCCTGAAATCCTTAAACGATCCTGGGATCGCAGGTTCTCAATTCATCGACTCCTCTCCCCAATCCTCGAGCGTTGGCTCAAGACATAAAACCGCCGCCACGTACACGGCAGATTCTAAATTACTTCGTCCATCCCCCGAATGAGTCGCCTGAGCTTGGCGGCTACTTCTTGCTCTATGAGAGCGGGTTGCTCATCCAGCTTATCGGCCAAGTCAAGGGCCACAAGCAATGCACAACGCGTAACTGACATTTTGCCAAACTTCTCTTTCTTCTCTTTAACTAATTTATCAATCCACGAAGCAAGACGCGTCAGACGCTCCGCTGTTGTGTCATGGCGAACCTGCATCTCGTAGCCGGCAATTTTCACCCGATCAACAGCCATAATTACGCCTCATTCGGGTCTTCCAATCTGTCAAGTATTCCAGTAATGCGCCGGGCTGCAGCCTCTTGCAGTTGTTCCAATTCGCTAATTCTGGTCTGCAGCGCGTCGCGCTCTTTCGCTAAATCCCGTACACGCTGAATCAAGATGTTTATTCTCTCATCCAATTGCTTGAATTCAGCTTCCATCGCCTTCTCGTCCTCTTACCGTAACGTTAAACTGGGCCGCCACCCTTTGAGCAGCTTTTGCCATTATGCCGTCAAGTTCTTCCTTAGAAAGATTCCGGTCCCGGGGCATAAAATAAAGCCGCAGTCCCAAATTTCGCTTACCCGAAGGAAGAGGATCCCCGGCAAAACTATCAAAAACATCTATGCCGGAGCATAAAGGCCCCGCCTGACTGCGAACAAATTGGGCTACGTCTGCCGCACTGTAACTCGCATCCAGAAGCAAAGCCATATCACGCGAAACCGCACCAAACCGCGGCAGCCGCTCAAAGGTTAACTCGCCCTGCGTGGAGGCCTCGAACGCTTCAAGATTGACCTCGCAAAAGTAGACTTCCTGAGCTATGTCGAATTGTTTCAAGAACTCAATTGAAACCTTGCCGAACTCCATGGTGGAAACGCCGTTTATGGCAACACTTAATACCTCATCGCCAAAGTAACCTGGCCCTGAGGTATCGAACAGCGCGCCCCCCACTCCGAAACGTTCCAGGAACGTCTCCACCACGCCTTTAAAATCAAAGAAATCCACTGCTCGAGCCACCTGATCCCATCGAAGAGGAGCAACGTTTCCGGAAAGAAGTATGCCAAGATGCGTTGCTTCCGGGAGCAGCCCATCACCGGCGCGAAATACGTGCCCAATCTCATATAGAGCGAGATCTGTGTTCCCAAACCGGATATTGTTAGCCGCGACGGCAAGCATGCTGGAAAGAAGAGAAGGACGCAGAATGCTCATTCGCTCCGAAAGGGGATTGTTAACAGGCACCACCGAGTCCTGCATCTGGACGGGCGCATCCGACCTGGGTATAAGACTGAGGGAATAAACCTCTTTGAACCCTGCGCCGGAGAGGAAATCACGTATCGCATCAAGAAGCTTGGAGAATGGGTGTCTTTTGCCGCGGGCTTCTACGCGAACCTGAAACCGGGAAGGCAAATCGTCATAACCTGATAACCTGAGCACCTCTTCGATTATGTCCACGTCCTCTGCAATATCATTACGGTGCGAGGGGATCTTTACCGTTAGAGAATCGGGACCAATCTCGACCTCAAAACCGATAAGCTCCAGATTTTTCCTGGCTTGATCCGTATCCATCTCTTGGGCAGCATAGGAGTTAAGCTTGGATAATCCCATACTAACCTGACTTTTTTCCTGGGGAGCGCCGTAAGCCAGCTCACCCTTAACCACCAGGTCAGGACAAATCTCGGCAAGGGTATCCATAAACACCATGGCGGCATTGCGCACCATGACGCCGTCTACGCCTGCGGCGAAACGCTTGCTGGACTCACTGGTAAGACCCGTATTGCCAATGCTTTGTCTTACCGCCTGCTGGGTGAATTCTGCAGATTCGAGAAACAGTCCGGTGGTGCTCTCCGAGACCTCGGAATCCTCGCCGCCCATCACTCCGGCAAGGGCGAGTGGATGATTCGCATCGGCAATAAGTAGACAGTCGGCAGAAAGCTTGTATTCCTTGTGATCAATGGCGGTGAAGCGCTCCTCCGGATTGGCGCGGCGAACCTTTAGGCAAGATTCACGGATGCGGGAGGAATCGAATGCGTGCAGCGGCTGACCGGTAAGAAAGGCAACGTAATTGGAGATGTCTACGATATTGTTCACCGGACGCGCGCCGAATGCATGCAGTATCCAGCGAAGCCAGAACGGACTCTGCGCCACGCGCACACCGTCTA
>JAUVJT010000227.1 GCA_030592225.1 Candidatus Stahliibacteriota bacterium
CCACAATCAACGATTTGAAGAAGGCGGTAGGTGCCGAGAGCGATCCCAGGACACTGGTCATAGAGCGCGACGGCGGACGCTACCGTCTTTACCGGGGATTCAGTGGATAAGAAATTGCCAAAACGCTGCCGGTTTGTTGCAAAATATCTTCGGAAATACCGACGTGAACCTGCAAAGCCTGCACCCTGTATTGCAGAAAGCCAAGTGATAAAGGAGAAATAGATGATCGAGCGCTACTCCACTCCGGAGATGAAGGAAATATGGGCCGACGAGCACCGCTTCCGCTACTGGCTCAGGGTTGAGAAAGCTGTCGCCCGGGCCGAGGAGAAGCTGGAGATTATACCCCAAGGGTTAAGTGAGTGCCTTGCCGATGTTGCCGACGTTGATTACAAGAGGGTGGCTGAGATTGAGGAACAGACCGAGCACGAGGTAACCGCGTTCCTGCAAGCGGTATGGGAGCAAGCTCCATGCTCACGCGAGTACCTGCACTACGGATTGACTTCCTATGACGTGGTGGATAACGCGTTAACACTGAGGATACTCCAGGCTTGTGAGGTGCTGGAAAAAGATTTGTCTGAACTCAACCAGATACTTGCCGACCTGGCGGTAAAACATAAGCTAACCCCGGCTCTGGGCAGAACCCACGGCAGAGGCGCGGAACCCATAACGTTTGGAGTGAGGGCGCTCTCATGGTACTCGGAAGGATTGAGGACACTCGACGGTCTGCAGCACGCTCGAGGAGTTTCAGCACGCGGGCGCATCGCAGGAACGGTGGGAACCTTTACGGTCCTGCCCCCTGCCGTTGAGGAAGAAGCATTGAAGGATTTAGGGCTTGAGCCTGAACCTGTGGCCACCCAGGTAATTCCCAGGGATCGTCACGCGACGCTCCTGTTCGCATTAGCTCTCATAGGCACGTGGCTCGAACGCATGGCGGTGAATATAAGATTGGGACAACTTGAAGGGCTGGACGAACTATACGAACCGTTCAAGGAACGCCAGACCGGGTCCTCGGCCATGCCCCATAAACGCAACCCGGTGATTACTGAAAGGGTGTGCGGCCTGGCCCGGATATTGCGCTCAAACGTTCAGGCAGGGTTAGAGAACGTGGCTTTATGGCACGAGCGGGACATCTCCCATTCATCGGTGGAGCGGGTGATACTGACCGATTCGTTCAATCTTGCCCATTACCTGGTGCGCAAGATGAAAGAGGTTACCGGAAAGCTGGGGGTCGAGGTTGACAGAATGAAAAAGATATTAGACGGAACCGGAGGAACGTTCTTCGCCCAGAGGCTGCTGCTCGCATTGATCCGCAAGGGACCCACGCGTGAACGGGCCTACAAACTGGTTCAGAAAACCGCGTTTGCAGTTAAAGAACAGGGACAGTCGTTTGATGCCCTGGCGCGCAAGGATTCGCAGGTAACCGAAAAACTCAATGAAGCTGAACTGAACGAGGTTTTCTCCCTTGAGAGATTTATGAAGGAAGTGGACTTTCTGTACAAGAGATTAGGACTTTAAAACCCACATCACCAACCGATACTTAGATCCCGGTGCAGGCGCATGCCGGCCGGGATCTAAGCTTATATCCAATCGGATCGGATAAGAAAAGACCAGCCTCACAGCTGGTCTTTTCTTTCTGCGATCTTTTTTGCTCCAGCAAAAAAAGGAGCATATAGTGGGCAGGGAAGGATTTGAACCTCCGAAGGCATACGCCAGCAGATTTACAATCTGCCCCCTTTGGCCACTTGGGTACCTACCCGTCACGTAAACGGAACGAAACTTTGTAAGAAGCCGGAGAAGGGAGTCGAACCCCCGACCTGTGGTTTACAAAACCACTGCTCTAGCCAACTGAGCTACTCCGGCCTGGTTAGATGTGAATTCTACTCGAATCTGGATGAATTGTCAACTACGGCTTGTTTCGCAAGGCGTTTAGTAGTTTGCCCGGGAACAATTATCTACACAGGCAAACGTCACTTCAGCATTAATGCCTTACGTACCAGGGCTGCCCGATCGGTTTCCAACCGAACAAAATAAACACCTGATGGGACGGTAAGGTTGAACTCCACGCTGCCCGACCGGATGACCGCCATCCTCTCGATGCGGCGGCCCGTGGCGTCATAGAGGGTCAGGATACCGGATTCGCCGTAGGGCAGGGAAAAGGAGACGTGCAAAGGTGAGGCAATGGAGCGAACCTCAAGAGAGAGGCCGTCGGGTAGGGTGACCTCCGCGATAGCAGAGTGGCCGATTTCCTTTGATAGTTCGTCGTCCTCGTCGCACTCGTCGGGTGTCATGTGGGTACGAACGGTCAGGGTATACGGTCCGGTGAAGGGTGGGTCGAAGTCGGCAAAGGTAACGGTATCTTCGGTGTCGCTTTCCAGAGTCCAGGGCAGGGTGTCTACGTAGATGAGAGATGAGCCGTCCCATATCTCGGCCATCACCAGGAAGGTATCGGCGTTCTCACGCCCAAAGTTCTTTATACGAGCTACCGGCTGGTAAGATGTGCCAACCTCAAGCGAGTCGCCGGAAAGTATCTCTTTTACCCCTACATCGTAATCCGCATAGCCCATCAAGCGTATGCCGTCGAAAAAGGCTTTCTGGCCACGCCAAGCACCATCGTAAATGCCGTACCCGTAAAGTAGAAAACTATCAAGCTCAATCTCTGGGGGTAGTCCCTTTACTCCAACTAAATCGTCATCAAGATCGCGTTTTAAGGCATGCCATACTCCCTCATCAAACGTCGTGTCTGGGAACATTTTCCTTGTCTGAGAATCTCCAGCGGGATCAAGATCAGGAGCTAACCAAAAATACCATGCCCTTATACTTTCGCCATTTGAAGGATTAGAGAACGTGGGTTCAATAATGAAGTGCAACACCTTGGAAAACGAGAGGGATTTCGTTATCCTAAGGATGTATGTACAAGGAATACCATCATTTGAGTTTGAAGGAGCGGGAGGGTATAGATATGATGC
>JAUVJT010000187.1 GCA_030592225.1 Candidatus Stahliibacteriota bacterium
GAGGCATTCTGGAGCTTGGCTCCGACGAGGAAGGCTTTCTGGAGATTGGCCACATTGAGTTCGGCTTTCTGGAGATTAGCTTTCCAGAGATAGGCTCCCTGGAGGTGGGCTTCCTGGAGATTGGCTTCCTGGAGGTTGGCTTCAGCAAGTGAATGACCCGCTTTCACCCATCTCTCTATCTTTGTTTTGTAGGCCGCCTTCGTTTCCTCCGGCAAATGCTTCCAGCAGTAATCCTCGCTGAAAACAGCACAATACCGAGAGTTCTTCCGCATCTTCTCCTGCTGGTCTTCGGCGTCCAGCAAGCCCCTTTCTTTTATCACCTCCTGGCACTCCGGATGCTTGCACCACTTCCATACCTTCGGGTCTGGTTGGGGAGAGGGGGTTATGGGTTTGCGTCCTTTTTTCACCATACAGTATTTTATGGCAAGATATAGGTCAGGTCAAGGGGACGTATCAATGAAAAATGCAAAATCTAAAATGCAAAAGTAACGGAATGCTCAGCGTCTAACTTTTCGCTTGCGCCGCTTGCCGCGCTGGATTGTCCGCATCACAAGCATGGCCACCACGAACCCGGCGGCAAGGTAGGGAAACAGGAATCCGAAGACGGTGTAGATGGTGCGGCCCCGCGCTTTTGGCACCTCTCCAAAAACCGTGGTCTTAACCAGAAGTTCGCTTTTGGCAAGCACCCGGCCATAGGGATCAACAATCATGGACACCCCGTTGTTGGCCGCTCTTATCATGGGCACCCCGTTTTCCACCGTCCTGAGCACCGCCATCTCGGCATGTTGTTTTGGCCCGGCGGCAGGGCCGAACCACACGTCGTTGGTAACCGCGCACAGCATTTTTGCTCCCTCGTGTACGAATCTTCTCGTCAACAGAGGAAAAATCGCCTCGTAGCAAATCAGGAAAGATAGCGGCTCCGGGGCGTTCTCAAACACCACGTAATCGGCTCCCCTGTAGTGATGCCCGCCCTGCACGTCTATCTTTCTTAAAAACGGCAGAACGTGCTCAAACGGGATGGTCTCGCCGAACGGGGCCAGGCGAATCTTGACGTAGACCGAGTCCATGCTTCCGTCAGGATGCACCACTGTTGCGGCGTTGGCAAATCTGTAACGCACACTGGTGTCCACCCAGTAAGGTACGCCCGTGACCAGGGTTATATTCAGGCTGTCTGCCAGATCGAGATAAAGTTTTGCCGTTGCGTCGTCGCGGGTCAAATCGGCAAGGGTGGCGGTTTCAGGGTACAGGATGATGTCCGGTTCGTAGAAAGCGGCCTGGCGTGTCTGTTCAAGCATAGCGGCAATCAATGAGTCTCTCACGTTTCCTGCGCCCTTGAGCACCACCGGTACGTTGGGCTGAATCAACGCCACTCTCAGGGTATCGGTCTTGCAGGCGGTTGCCAGCCTGACGGCCCCGAATCCAAGCACGAACAGCACGGTGCTGGCAAGCAAGGCTCCCCACTTCAGCCTCAACCGTTTGTCCTTCCAGCCCTTCAGCAGTTTGTATATGGCAAGATTCACCAGCACGATGACTGCGCCCAGTCCGTACACCCCCCATATGGATGCGGTCTGGGTGAAGAGCGGCCATGGAGTCAGCGAATACCCCAAAAGATCCCAGGGGAACGCCAGGTCGGTGAGTTCCCGGAGCATCTCTACCGCAGGCCATACCAGGGGCGCGGCCCACAGACCGATTCTCTTGGTCAGGGACGCAAAAAGTGCGGGGAACAGAGCCAGGTATGCCGAAAGCAGAGCCACACCTACGACCAGCAGGAGTCTTATGAAAGGCCGCAAAGGGTAGCTGTTGGTGACGATCCACCATACCAGCGGGACGAACAGCCCCACCCCGAACAGCCAGGCGTGGAGGAAGGTTTTTTTTGTTTTCTCAATTATCCACAACAGGGGAATGAGACCGATGAACGCCAGGAAACGGGTGGGGTAGGGGGCGAAGGCGAAAGAAAGGAGAAGCCCCGAGAGCAGGGCCGCTATCCACGTGAAGCGGGTCAACGGTTTTTTTATTTTAATGGAACTTCCTTTTTTTCTTCAATCGAGCGGTGGAAGGCGTCGCTTATGCGGGTAAGAAGCAGGGCGTCTTGCAATGGGACAGGGAACGGCGCTTTGCCAGTGACTGCCGACAGGAAGGCGTTGAGTTGTCCCTGGTAGGAGGCGGGCGCCAGGGTTCTTTTATTCATGGCAGGCGCCACGTTCACCAGCCTGTCGAACATCTCCTTTTGTATCTGGAGGGGGTTGAGCAGGGCCGCGCCCTTGGTTCCGTAAGCGTTGAAATAGAGTATGTCGCGAGGTTCAAGAAGAGTCCAGCTTACCTCGACGACCAGAATGATGTCTTCTGCAAATCTCAGCTGTGCGACTGCCGAGTCTTCGGCTTGCAGTTCAGGCCTGCGTTTGAACGCCATCCCTGATATGGCGGCGGGCTTGGGGTCGCCCAGAACGAACAGGGCAAGGTCAATTAAGGGAATGCCAAGGGTGAGAAACGCTCCGGAACCTGATTTCAGTTGTTTCCCCTGGTGCAGTGCGCGGTTCCATTTCTGCGCGGAGCGCAGCCAGCCGGTCTTGGCATAGGTAAGTTCACCAACCTCTTTGCGCTGCATCAACTGCCGCATGAGGATGGCGTCGGGACGGAAATGATCGTCGTGGGCCACTGCCAGAACGCGTTTCCTGGTCTTGGATTTACTGATTATCTCCTTTGCCTGCGCTTCATTAAGCGCTATGGGCATTTCCACGAAGACGTGCTTGCCGTAGTCAAGGGCGGCGGCGGCCATGGGATGATGCAGATGGGGAGGAGTGGTGATTACCACTGCGTCTATCGAAGAATCGTTGAGAATCTCGTTGTAGCCGGTGCAGGTAGTCTCGGCCTTGTATCGCTCCCTCAAGGACGCGAGTTTACCTTCGTCTATGTCGCAAAGGGTCGCTATCTTGATGCGGGGATTTTTTTTCAGATAAGGCAGATGCGCGGTCTGGGCGCGCGCTCCGCAGCCCGCCACTGCCACTCTCAATTTATCGCTCATGCGTCTCCTTTAATATCTTTACCCTTCGTCCCCGTACCTGCAGCCGACCTTCGGCCAGCAGGGCTATCGCTTCCGGATATATGCGATGCTCAACCTGGAGTATTCTTGCCGCCAGACTCTCCGCTGTGTCATCATCGGCAACCTGCACCACCTCCTGCAGGATTATCGGTCCCCCGTCCAGAGAGTCGTCAACAAAATGCACGGTCGCGCCGCTGTATTTCACCCCGTATTCCCATGCCTGGCCCTGGGCGTCCAACCCCTTGAACGAGGGGAGCAGGGCGGGGTGGATGTTCAGAATGCGTCCCTGGAACGAGTCCAGGAACGTTTTCTTCAATAGCCGCATGAAACCGGCAAGCAGCACGTAATCCACCTCGTGCTCGCGCAGCACCTCGACCCATTTTGCCTCCACCTCCGGAATCAAAAAGGTGCGCTTTGGTCCCTGCTCAAGGTGTATAGCCTTCACGCCTAACTCCTCGGCCTTTTGAAGAACCGGTGCCTCAGCGTTGTCCGAGATCACTATCACTACCTCGGCTGGAAATTCCTGTTTCTGAGCGGCCTTAATAAGGGCCACGGCGTTGCTGCCTCTGCCAGAGGCAAGTATTCCAAGACGCTTTTTCCTCACGCGTTTAGCATACACAAGATAGGGGTTTCGTCAAGTAAATTCATTTGCTCCGCATACCCTATGAGATGCAGTAAAGTTAGCATCTCAAGGGGCAGACTCAGCGTTGTCCTGCGGTCAGATTGCACCCGACCGGGGCGCTCAGTGCAAAATGCAAATTGATTAACCGGATATCCAGTCGTCCTCCTTCGGTAGATTGCGCGGCGAAGCCGCGCCTCTGTGGTCTTTGTACCCTATGGGATACACTAAAGTTGGTATCCCAAGGGGCAGGCTTTGTCCTCTGTGGTTAAATCTCTCGACGGTCAGCCGTTATTCCCACTCGTCCTGAAAGCAGAACCACTGGGCAGGATGACGCTTTATCATCGCCGCCAGATCCCGCGATATCTTTTGAGTCAAAAGTTCAGCCTTACCTCGCAGCGATCCTGAAACGCTCAAGTCCATGGGTGGATGAACCACGCAGAGGTAGCGTTGCCTCCCCGGCACCCTCACAAAATAACCGGTTTGGATTACGGCTTTGGTCCGCAGGGCCAGCAAGGCAGGTCCCAGGGGCACTTTCCTCATGCTTTTCCCGAATTTCA
>JAUVJT010000058.1 GCA_030592225.1 Candidatus Stahliibacteriota bacterium
GGCTTTTATACCGGCCAGTCTGGATAAACTCCTTGGAATTTACCTCTTCGTTCGCCTTTGTTACTCCATCTTTGATATTCGCTCGAATCTTACGGTACAGCTTATCTTTCTTACCATAGGTGCGGTTACCGTTCTGGCCGCGGTATTCATGGCAATAGTGCAGAAGGATACCATGCGTCTTCTTGGCTACCATGCGGTCAGTCAGGTGGGATATATGATACTGGGGATTGCCACCGGCACGGTTCTGGGAATCGCAGGTGGATTCTTCCACATGGTTAACAACGCGATTTACAAAAGTTCTCTTTTTCTTACCTCCGGAGCGGTTAAGCGGCAGACCGGAGAGAGCGACCTCGATAAGTTAGGGGGGCTTGCCCGAACCATGCCCATAACATTTTTCTCCTTCCTTATTGCGGCAATGGCCATCTCAGGTGTTCCCCCGCTTAACGGTTTTGTCTCCAAGTGGCTGATTTATCAATCGTTTATAGAACTAGCTAAAACCAACTCGGTATTTCTGCTGTTTATGATAGCCGGTATGTTCGGCAGTGTGCTTACCCTTGCCTCGTTTCTTAAACTCACTCACTCCATCTTTCTGGGGCATCGTCCTTCGGCAATCAAGGAGGTCAAAGAGGTCTCCTTTACCGGATGGTTCCCGTCCCTGGTTATGGCTCTGGTGTGCATCGCGTTCGGCGTCTTTGCATTCAGACTTCCCTTAAAGTTCCTTGTTTCTCCGGCGCTTCCGGCATCGGTAATTCTCCCTCTGGGACATTTCTCGCCCCTTGCTTTTGTGGCCATACTGTTCGTTATCCTGTCGGTTGGTTTCCTTATCTACCTTATCGGCGGGGCTTACAAGCCTCGTTCACGCAAGGTCTTTTTGGGCGGTGAGGAGTTGACCGAGGAAGAGATGCATTTTTCAGGCACCCATTTCTATTCCTCTCTCAAGAATATCAAGCTCTTCAGCGAATTCTATCGTTTTGCCGAGGGCGGCTCGTTTGACCCCTTCCATTATATCGAAGGGATGTCCAGGGCCTTTGGCAAGACCCTAAAGAAGGTTGTGGATGATTCCCTTAACACCCTTGTGCGCTACGTCAGGTATTTCTTCAATCTTTTGGGCGAAGGATTGAGTCGCCTGCAGACCGGACGCCTTTCCTTTTATCTGGGTTGGATGTTATTCGGAATTTTAATCTTAATTCTACTGCTAGTTCGAGGAGGTGGTAGTGGCTGATCTTGTCATTTTATTGATCTTTATGGTCGCGGCTGGAATTGTGGCCGTTGAGATTAAAGATCTTCTCGCTTCGGCAATTGCACTGGGCGCGGTTGGATTTGCCGTGGCCATTGGATTCATACGACTTGCCGCACCCGATTTGGCCATAGTTCAGATTGTGATAGAGGTGCTCTCGGTGGTTTTCTTCGTGGCCGTTATTCTTAAAACCACGCACGTGGATTCGGCTGCAGGGCGGGCCTATAAAGGAGCCGATATCTTTACTTTTGTCGTATTCGGCGTATTTGCATTCGTTTTCATATTCTTCAGCGTCAAGCTTTTGTTGAGCTTTGCTCCAATGGATCGCGCTCTTGGCCCGGTTGCAAACCACTACCTTACCCAGGGCTTGGCTGAAACCGGAGCCGTAAACCGCGTTACTGCCGTGGTACTCGACTATAGGGCATTGGATACCCTTGGTGAGGCCACGGTGCTTTTTACCGCGGTAATTGGCGCGCTTTCAGTCCTCAGGCTTGAAGGGAGAAAGAAATGAGTGGTATGACGCCCATAGTTAAGGTTGTTGCCCGTATTGTTGGAGGATTTGTCTTTCTTTTCGGCTGCTACGTCATACTTTACGGACACCTCTCTCCCGGGGGCGGGTTTGCCGGCGGTGCGGTGCTGGCCGCGGGTTTCATGCTCTTAAGACTCGCCTTTGGAACAACGGCAAAGCAGGAAAAAAGCACTTCAATATCTTCATCTGTGTTTGAAAGCACCGGCGGGTTAATGTTTCTTCTGATTGCCATTCTTGGACTTTTCGTTGGCGGATACTTCTTTGCCAATCTCTTTCCTTCTTTCGGCACCCCCGGTCTCCTGGTTTCGGCAGGCTCCATACCCCTTGCCAATATTGCCATTGCTATCAAGGTGGGTGCGGCGGTGATTTCTGTCTTCGTTCTATTGGCATCAACTAAATACATATTCAAGGAGTGATGCGGTGATTGTACTGGTTATTTCATTGGCTTTGTTTCTGGTGGGGCTTTACGCCATCATCACCAAGCGTAATATGATCAAGGTGGCTATCGGGTTCTCGCTCATGGAGTACGCAGTTAACTTCCTGCTCGCCATAGTGGGATTTCGTCCCGGAGCGCTTCCACCCATTCTCAAAGCGGTTGAAGTCGGCAAGGTTTATGCAGATCCTCTGCCTCAGGCTCTGGTGCTTACTTCAATCGTGATTGGCCTGGGGGTTACCGCTTTCCTGCTCGCACTGGCATTAAGACTCTACAACCGGATTGGAAGCTTTGATCTTGAAGAAATTCAAAGGCTGAAAGGGTAGTGTGATGAAGATATTTCCCGTTCTCTTAATCGCCATTCCTCTGGGCGCCGCTTTTCTAGTGCCTATCTGCTTTAAGATCTGGAGACGTTTGGCCGAAATCATCACCGGGCTGGCCGTTGCGGCTGTTCTGGCCCTGAGCGTATATCTGGCCCTGTTTCTTCCCGCAGGTCAACCTCTGGTGTATCTTTTTGGCAACTGGCCTATTCCTATAGGTATCATGTTCGTGGTGGATAAGCTGTCGGCGTTCATGCTCGTGGTTGTGGCGATTTTGGTGTTCCTTTCCTACGTTTATGCAACCAAGTACATGGATCACTTTACCGGGCCGGGTAAATTCTACACCCTGTATCTTTTGATGCTTGTCGGGATGCTCGGTGTGGTAATGACCGGCGACCTGTTTAATATGTTCGTGTTCATGGAGATTGCCGCCATTGCGTCCTATGCCCTGGTTGCTTTCGGTACAGAACCCGAAGAGTTGGAAGCAGGTTTCAAGTACATGGTTATGGGTGAGATAGCCAGTCTTATGATACTTCTGGCAATTGCATTCATCTATGCAGGCACCGGGACTCTTAACCTGGCCGACCTTTCCCAGGCATTCGCCGTCATGGATAAGACCCCCGGGTTTTACTTCGTGCTGGTTCTTCTGGTGTTCGGGTTCTCGCTTAAGGCCGCACTGGCGCCGTTTATCTCCTGGCTCCCCGACGCTCATCCTGCAGCGCCTGCGCCGGTATCGGCATTGCTTTCCGGTGTTTTGGTTAAGGTACTAGGTATCTACGCCCTGGCTCGTGTCATCTTTAACGTCTACGGGTTCTCTCGTGCGAGCGATCCGCTGGTTCTCAACGTTTTCGTAATCCTGGGACTTGCATCCATAGTAATAGGAGGCCTGCTGGCGCTTCGTCAGAAAGACTACAAGAGGCTTCTGGCCGACTCTACACTCAGTCAGGTGGGGTATATAGTTCTGGCTCTGGGTATTGGCAACGAATTTGCCCTTATTGGCGCGCTCGCTCACATACTGTCTCACGCTCTTGGAAAGGGACTCCTGTTTCTTACCGCCGGCGCCGTAGAGTACCGGGTGGGGGAGCGTGACCTAACCAAGTTTTCCGGCGGGCTGGGTAAACAAATGCCCTGGACTTCGTTGTCCTATAATCTTGGCGCCCTTTCAGTGGCCGGTATGCCTCCCTTTTTGGGCTTCTTCTCCAAACTGTTTATCATCCTGGGAGCCGTGCAAGCGGGTATGATTATACCTGCGGTGGTGGCCGGTCTCTTTGCCGTGGTGACTCTTGGTTACCTGCTAAAGATTACCAATAAGGTGTTCTGGGGCAAGGAAGGCGTCAAAGGCATAAAGGAAGCTCCATTCGTGATGGTTCTGGCCATGGTTTGTTTGGTTGCGCTTCTGCTTGGAGGAGGAGTGTTCTTCTTCTGGCTTAAACCCAATCTCCTACAACCTGCAGCCGATGTTTTGCTGCAAGGAGTTAAATATGCCGAGATTGTATTCAGGATAGGAGCGGGAGGTTAGTATGCGGCGTATTGTTCTTTTTGTTTTCGCCTACGGTTTATGGCTATTGTTAACCTTGCCCAGTGGGCAGGATTGGCCGGTTTTTGTCGCAGGCGGTGTGGTGGCTGTCTTGACCGCCATCTTCTTTGGAGGGGAATTTTCCCACAGACCCCTATCCTTTCTTAATCCCCGCCGCTGGTTCTGGGGCATACTCTACATTCCCGTGTTCCTGTGGCATATGCTGGTAGCCAATCTCGACGTGGCTTTTCGCGTTCTTCATCCCGATTGTCCTGTCAGGCCCGGAATCGTAAAGGTTAGGACCGCGCTTAAGACCGATGTGGCCAGGGCATTTCTTGCCAACTCTATCACCCTGACTCCCGGAACCATGACCATTGACATTGATGACGACATCCTTTACGTTCATTGGATTGATGTCTTTGAAGATGGAGAAAACATAGAGGCCAACACAAAGGCCATAGCAGCGGATTTTGAGAAATACTTGAGGAGGATCTTCGAATGAGTGTTCTCTCGTTAGGTATTCAAATAGTTCTTGGAATTGCGGCTTTCTTGTGCCTGTTTCGTATCTTCAAGGGGCCGACGATTGCCGACCGCATGGTTGGCGTAGATATCATGGGAATACTTTTTGTTGGAATAACCGCTCTCACAGGTATTCTCTACGACCTTCCTTACCTGATAGATATTGCGATTGCTCTTGCCCTGATTAGCTTTGTGGCCACTCTTGCCCTGGCAAAATATCTTGAACGGAGGACGCTCGATGACTGATATTGTTCAGACTATAGGTTATATCGTTATCGCGGTGGGTGTGCTGTTTGATCTTCTGGGAGCCGTTGGTTTGGTCCGCTTTCCCGACGTTTACAATCGCCTGCAGTCGGCAACCAAGAGCGTTACTTTGGGAACGCTGGGGATTATGATCGGCATTTTTATCGTAAAGGGATTTTCTCCCCTGGGGATCAAGGCAATTATTTGCGGCGTTTTCCTTTTGCTTACCGCACCGGTTTCAGCCCACGCCCTTTCCCGCGGCTCGCTTCGTTTTGGAGCAAAAATGTGGAAAGGCACGGTAGTTGACGCTTACGGTAAGGATAAACTCGGAGGTCCCCAGATTGCATCTGAGGAGGCCGAAAGCGAGGAAACTGAGAGCAAGGAGAATGACGATGAAGTGGCCTAAGCTCAGGGAACTTGGCGAGGCGATGCGTTCGCTTTTCTCAGCGCCCTATACCACCAAGTTTCCCAAAAAGATAAGCCTGCCTCCTCCAAGGTTCCGCGGAGTTATTGTTTTTGAGGAGGACAAATGTATCGGATGCGGTGCATGCGTTGAGGTTTGTCCTGCCAAGGCGCGTACCCTTGAGGATGATCTTGAGAAAGGCATCAGGCACGTAGTTTACCTGAAGGATATGTGCATTTACTGCGGGCAGTGCGTGGCCTATTGCACGACCAAAGAGGGTATCAGGCACACCCTTGATTACGATCTCAGCTTCGTTGACAAGGAAGCTTACCGCGATGAGATAGAAAAGGAACTTCTTTTCTGCGAACGCTGCGGCAAGGTCATTACCACCCGAGAGCACCTCAACTGGATTGCCAGACGAGTTGGAGAGCTTGCTTACTCCAATCCTACCCTGGTTATAGCGCGCCAAAGCAGCCTGGATACGGTTCAGATGGGGGCAAAGCGTAAAGACGCCGAGCCATATCGCAGCGATCACCAGCGCTTGCTCTGTCCGGATTGCAGGCGAGAGGTTGTCCTTAACGAACTCTGGGGATATTAGCTCCCCGCACTATCACATATTCTTTGTGCTTGTGCAGTAGGGGAGATGCTTACATGAAATCATTTAGCACGGATTGTCTGAGCAAAAAAGGAGGTTCCTGACCAGGAACCTCCTTTCCAATTTTAACTTGGGATTTTCCTTCCAGCGGTGATGATATTTTCAGAGCGCCCCCTTGACAACATCCTATTATAGCCTATTATCATAGAAGAGACCGAGAAACGAAAAAAAGGAGGAAAGCATGAAGAAACGTGTATTATTGATAGTCCTTGGCGCAACGTTGTTTGCGCTCCCCTTAACTGCCCAGGAATCCTGGGTGCGTTTTTATGAAGCGGAAGACTGGGAGGAAACGGAGGCCCTGTGCGTTATCCAGACATCGGACGGAGGCTATGCAATTTACTCCCACTACTGGGCGCATGGCGAGTGGGACCAGGTATGGCTTCTTATGACCAACCCCCAGGGCGATACCCTGTGGACCAGGAAGTACGAAAATACAGCCTCCTGGAGCAGCGACCCCCTGATAGAGTTGACTGACGGGAGCTATGCGCTTACCGGGGTGAAACATACCGGGGAGACCTACGACGTATGGCTGTGCAAGGCAGGCCCCTACGGCGACGTTATCTGGGAGCGCTACATAGACCTTGGCAAGGGTTTGCATGAATACGGCTCATCAGTACAGCAGACCGCTGACGGGGGCTGCGTTGTTGTGGGGTTTACCCAGCGCCCCGATCCGCTTGAATCCGACGTACTGCTGATAAAGACCGACGCTGACGGAGATACCGTATGGACCCGCACCTACGGGACAGAGGGGACAGGTGCGTCGGTACGTCAAACCACTGACGGCGGCTACGTAATCGCCGGTCGCTTTGGGTCGTACCCGAACCCGCCCGAGATTTGCTTGCTCAAGACCGATTACCTTGGCCAGGAGGAATGGAAACGCACCTATGGGGAAGGCTGGGCCTTATGCATGGAGCAGACCACTGACGACGGCTACATCGTTGCCGCGGACCCGACGGTTATCAAGACCGATTCGGTGGGCGACGTGGAGTGGACCAGGGATTTCGGGTCAGAGGCCGAGTGCGTCCGCCAGACCTTTGAGGGCGGCTACATTCTGGGCGGTATTGCAGGGACAAAGCTGATAAAACTGGACCCTGACGGCAACGTACTCTGGGAAAAGATACGCGAGTTCCACATCTACTCGGTACGCCAAACCACAGACGGAGGCTACATCCTGACAGGAGCCGGCGGTTATTCCGATGGTTATCATGAGTATCATTACGGCATATTCCTCTGCAAGACCGACTCCACAGGCTACGCACCTAAGCTGAGCGGCATTGCCGAACCCGCAACACCGCCCGTACCCGTAACACAACCCGACTGGCAGATTGTGAACTCCGTCGGTTCACGCATCGTGTTAAGATACACCAACCGACCCCAGGGCTTTACCGCTTTCATTTTTGATATAACTGGAAAAAAGGTCGGCGAGATTCACACCCCCCTCCCATCGGGAACTCTAACCTGGGGTGATACTGCACCAGAGGGTGTATACTTTATCCGCAGTATGGGGGAGAGCGCAATTACGAAGAAGGCGGTTATAATCAAGTAATCACCCCCTCTTTAATTCTACCAGACGGTGGCACTTCGTCCCCCGTCAAGGGGGAGATATTCAAAGTTGTGTTGGTCAAGTAAAAGGGTCGCCCCGGTTATCAGCGCAGAAGCGTAACCTTTCCCTGTTTGCGGTAGCCCTCTTGCTTGTAGCAACCTTCACCTTCGAAAATAAAGAAGTAAACGCCTGAGGGAAGCCTTGCGTTATTCCTGTCTTTGCCGTCCCAGATGAATTCGTAGTAACCGGCAGCTTCGTGAACGCGATTGAATGCCGTTAGCAGACGTCCTGATGCATCGTAGAGTTCCAAAGAGACCTGACCGATTTGCGGCGTGGAGTAATTGAACGCTACCCTGTTAGAAAAGATGGTGCGATTACAGGAAACCGACCATACTATGGGCTGAACCGGTTCTTCAACGTCCGAGTTCAAGCCCATATTCTTAAAGTAGATCGAATCCTCTATTGGGGTCATTGCGAACGGACTGCCGGACCCCGGTTCGTCCCTCGGTCTGAGAACGGTGATGTAAAGCCAGCCCGGGTATTCAAAGGTTGCGCCATTGAAGGCCACCTGTCCTATGTCGGAAACCTGGTGTTGTATAAAGTCAACTGGGCCTTCCTTCTTGTAGAGGGAGGCGTCCGTGTAAACCTCATATCCCGAACTATCACCATCAGTCCATGTCAGCTCCAATTCAACGGCAATCTCAGTGTTGATGGGTAAGGTATCGGGATTAACAAAGGTTTCTGAACCAATGGTAACGGTAATGGTCATATCGCTCGATTCCGCTACCCTGTCTTCCCAGGCCCAAAGCCCGGGGTCTCCAATCCAGTAGTAGGCACGGGCATCCTGCAATGCATATGTCTCGGTAGGTGGATCTTCAATAAGTTTCGTCTTGGCGTAGTTTATCCCGTAGCCCACGTCATATAGCCGAAGCGCGCACCACCCGTCCGGCTTGTAAAGCCCCTTGAACAGGCACGTATCCAGCAGGTTATTATTAAGGGTGTTGGTTGGACACGAAGCGCCCCAGGCACCCACTGCGCCGTGCACGTTGTTGGTCCAGGCCTCAACCATAACCCGGGGGGTATCGGGGTAGAATGGCCAGGATGAGTGGGGCGGCTGGGTAATGCGGCCTGCATCGCAGCACACGTTGAACACCATGGGATAGCAGCCGTCGTTGAGCAACTGTGCAACGTCCCTGCAATCAAACAAGGCCGTGGGATCGCCTGGGTCCATAGAAGGGTCCAGCCCGTACCAGCAACCGTGGCCCCTGTAGTTCATCACGCTTACCCCGTCGCCCTGAAGAGCATTCTTGACAGGCAGCTTAGCCTCCGCTCTATTCGCATACGGTTGATTAGTGCCGTAGTAAACGATCTGGCAGTCCAGGTCTTGGTAGAGTAAGTGGTCAATGATAGTATCCTTGGGGTCGCTGTATACAGTGCTCTTCGGGGCAGTGAACAGCACGTCCTCGGTTGCCCAGTCATCAGCAACGTAGCGCTCGAAGTCGAACTGCTTGGTGATGACGTTTGAAAGGTCGGCGTTCGTCTGGGGACACCATCGGCCTACGGCAAGATCAGGGATATCGTCGAGGTTGTCCGGATACTCTACAGCCTCTCCCATCGTAGAGTAGATGTAGTCGGAGTAAAAATCCTCGCAGCTGTCGTTGGGGCCAAGAGAAATATACGTCGTATCGTGGTAGGTGGCAATGCAGGAATTGTTGCATAAAGTCGGGCTAAGGTTTTCGTCTTGTGCATCACCCACTAAAAGAACGTACAGGTCGAGGTACAAATAGTGCGTGCCGCCGTGTTCATTCAGCCAGTTGTCGTACCATAAGCGTATTGTATTCCATACGTTTTCCGCATTCCCGGTCGCCGTCTCTACGGTTACGCCGTATCCCTTGCGCCTCAGCCAGTCTATGTATTCCCCAAGCCGGTTGCTTGCGCTGTCGGCCAGCCAGGCCGAGGCGGTCAGCACCAGATAGTGCCTGCCATAGGTATTATCCCAGGTTGAAAGCGCGGCGCTGCGGCCGTAGACCCCGTCGTAGCCGAGCAGGACAGCCCGGCAAATACCGTCTATGTGGGGAGCCACGCTCGCAGGAAAGCCTGTTATGTCGTGTCTGGTATCGAGTTCGGAAAAGGAGATGGTGACGTTGAATTCGGCGGCCACCTTCAGGATGCGCCGGGCAGAGTTGTACTGGAACGGACAGAAGAAGGCCTTGCCCATCCTGACGTTGCGCATCACCGCAGGCTCGCCAACGCTGTCCGTGCATCGCGGGAAGTACGAATCGTTTGTATAAGCCTGTGGATTTATGCAAAACCTCTCGCCGTCATTACCCTGTTCAGGAAAGACGAGATAGTCGGTGAGAACCCGATGTTTTACGTTTGATACCTTTAGCGCGGCGCCTGCCGAAGGGGGCAGGGCAAAGAACCTGGATTTTTTTGGCAGTTCCGGAGACCCGACCTGGGCTAACCTGCCGGGCATACCCGGAACGTGGATGCGCTGAAAGGTAACGCCCTCGACTATGGTATCCTGCACCCACATGCCGGGAACGCTTACGTGAAGTGTTATCTGGCTTACGTCGGCCCTGAGAACCTTAATCTCCATGGCCGAACCCTGAGCCTTTGCCTCGTCAAAGGCCACCCATCGCAGCGAAGCCGCATTCAGCGAGGCCGCAAAGGGTATTAAACAGGCTAAAAGGAACGTCAATCTCTTCCTGAACATTATATCCTCCTCTGTTGGTTCGTTTTCATCGGTTGTTGAGGGTCAAACTTTTAGTTTACCTGCCGCCTCCTTTTCTTCGCTTTTGTTCTTGCCCGCAGTTTCTTTCCTTAACCATATTCAAAACCGGGTGATTGTCAAGCCCCCTTGACAACATCCTATTAAAGACTATTATATAGAAGAGACCGAGAAACGAAAAAAAGGAGGAAAGCATGAAGAAGTGTATATTCTTAGTAATCGCCAGCATGATGCTTGCGGCATCCCTTTCAGCCGATACTACCTGGGTAAAAAGGTTTTGGTCTGAGGACTGGACCTGGGATGCCGAGGGTCGGTGCGTTATCGAGACCTCGGACGGCGGCTACATGGTCTACGCAAACTGGTATAAGCCCACTATGTATGATCGCCTATGGCTTTTGAAGACGGATCTTTGCGGCGACACCATGTGGACCTGCAAGTACGGGGAGGACCCTGCCTTAGGCGTGACCGACGCGGTTCAGGAAACCAATCCTGGAAGCTACGTCTTTACCGCAGGGACAAGTAGCGGCAACAGTGACGTCTGGCTGTGCAAGGTCGGTTCTTACGGCGATATGCACTGGGAACGCACCTATGGGGATGTTGAGCCTGCCGAGTATGGCCAATCCGTACAGCAAACCGCAGACGGAGGCTACATCGTCACGGGAATGAAAGGGGACAGTGTGTGGCTTATAAAAACCGATACTCAAGGAGATACGTTGTGGACCAGTACCTACATGGAGGATGAAGAGTGGGCGCATTATTGCGGTTATAGTGTTCAACAAACCTTGGATAAGGGGTATATAGTTGCGACTGGCTACACATCAGTGGGCGGTGACCTCGGATTGATAAAGACCGATTCCTTAGGCGAGAAGGAGTGGAGCCGGATTTATGAAGATAAAGGCAACGGCCGGTGCGTGGAGCAGACCACTGACGGCGGCTAC
>JAUVJT010000145.1 GCA_030592225.1 Candidatus Stahliibacteriota bacterium
AAACCATTATCTAACTCCACCCTGAAGGTTGCACTGGGCAACGCTTCTACGACTACCCCTTCGGTTTGAATCAAATCTTTCTTAGACATAATTTGTCAATATCTCCGGTCCGTTTGCAGTAACAGCAATGGTGTGCTCAAAGTGAGCCGAGAACCTACCGTCGACCGTGACCACCGTCCAGTTATCAGCGCAAAGTTGAACCTTGCCGGTGCCCAGATTAAGCATCGGCTCTATCGCAATCGTCATCCCGGGTTCAAGACGAGGACCTACACCTCGAGATCCAAAGTTGGGGATATTAGGCTCCTCGTGCAGAGAAAGACCGGTACCGTGCCCGAAGTACTCGCGCACCACCGAAAGCTCGGCTTCCCTGGCCGTCTCTTCTACCGCGTGGCTTATATCTCCAACCCTGTTGCCCGCCCTGACCTGGTCTATACCGGCGTACAAAGACTTTCTGGTGGCATCCATTAATCGTATAATCTCTTTATCTACGTCCCCCACAGGAATGCTTCTGGCAGAGTCGGCAATAAAACCATCTTTGGTTACACCCGCGTCCACCTTAACCAGGTCTCCTTCGTGCAGGACTCTATCACCCGGAATACCGTGAATTACTTGTTCGTTAACGCTGATGCACGCCGAGGCGGGAAACCCGCGATACCCTTTAAACGTAGGCTGTGCACCGTGCGAGCGTATGAACTCTTCAATAATTTTGTCCAAATACGCGGTGGTGCGGCCCGGCAACGCCTCCCTGGTGACCATGTCAAGTGTCTGTGCCAAAATCCTGGCGGCTATGCGAATGCCTGCAAGCTCTTTAGCCGATTTGATGACTATGCCGGACACAGTTCACCTCGAACAATTTCCAGCACTTCTTCTCCTGGAAGGTCTCCATTCACCTTGAGAAGCTCTTCTGAAAAGTAGTTGACCAGAGGGGCGGTTTCGGCAAGATAAAGCTCATAGCGAGATTTAATAACCTCGTCGGTGTCATCCTTGCGGCAGATGAGTGAGGCGTTGCAGTCATCGCATATCTCATCATTACGAGGAGGCTTAAAACGCACGTTGTATATGCGTCCACACTCCGGGCATACCCGTCTCGCGCCCAACCGGGCTACTATCGTTTCTTTTGACGTATCGAGGTAGACAACACGGAGTTCATCCTCTGCGGACAGAAGAGAACGCAATCCCTCGGCTTGCTTGATGGTGCGAGGGAACCCGTCAAATAGCGCTCCCTGGGAATGAGTCCTGAGGAACTCTTGGGCAAGGCTGAGGATGGTTTCATCATCAACCAATCGTCCGGCCTCAACAGTAGATTTTACTTTGATGCCCAGTTCGCTGCCGCCTGCAATCGCAGCACGCAGCACGTCGCCCGTCACGAAAACGGCAAGGCCTGCGCTGTTTGCAAGACCACCGGCCATGGTACCCTTACCGGCACCCGGAGGGCCCAAAAGCACAACTATCCTCAACGTCGTCCTCTGAGTTTTGTACCCTTGAGCAATCCCTCGTAGGACCGCATGAGGAGGTGGGATTCAATCTGTTGAATGGAATCGAGCGCCACACCGACGATGATGAGGTAGGTGGTGCCTCCAAAGAAGAAACTCACGCCTAACCCCTTCATGAGCCACCACGGCATAAGCGCCACCAGGGCAAGGAAGATGGCTCCAGGCAGTGTAATACGGGTAAGTATCGTGTTTATGTACTCGGCGGTTTTCAGACCCGGACGTATTCCAGGCACAAAACCTCCCATACGCTTCATGTTGTTGGCAACATCCTGTGGGTTGAACACCATCGAGGTGTAGAAATAGGCAAAGAAGATGATGCAAAAGCCGAAAAGGGCGTCGTAAATCGGGCGTCCGGGCTGAAGCAAAAGCTGCAGACCCTCGGTGAAATTTGTCTTGCCTAAGAACGCGGCCACCGTTCCCGGAATCATCATGATACTTTGGGCGAATATGATGGGGATAACCCCGGCGGTGTTAACTCGCAGAGGAATAAAGGTGGACTGTCCGCCGTAAACCCTTCTTCCTACAACTCGTTTAGGGTATTGAACAGGAATTTTGCGCACCGCCTGGGTCATAAGTACCATGGCGGCAAAGGTAAACACTATTACCGCGGCAAGCACAACCAAAATAAACCACGATATTTCACCCGCAATGACCTGCTGAATGGTACGACCTATATCGGTGGGAATTCTATCGAGCGCTCCTATGAATATCAAAAGGCTGATGCCGTTGCCAATACCTTTCTCTGTTATGAGTTCGCCTATCCACATAAGAAAGATAGTTCCGGTAGTCAAGGTAAATATGGTAAGCAATCGCAGCACGAATCCCGTCTGAGAAACCAGAGATACTACCCGGCCGTCGGGCAGAGCCACCGGCGGCTGCCCCTCGAGGAACACCGAGATGCCTACCGCGTACAGGAAAGCCAGTAAAACGGTAAAGTAACGGGTATACTGATTGATCTTGCGCCGCCCTTCCTCGTCCTGCTGAAGCTTCTGCAGCTTGGGAAACACCTGCCCCAGGATTTGAAACATAATAGAGGCGGAGATGTAAGGCATTACACCAAGCGAGAATACAGACGCACGGGAAAGCGCACCACCCACGAACAAATCATAAAGCCCGAAAACGGTGCCTCTCATCTGACCGAGAAGCGACCCCACTGCCTGGGGGTTAAGTCCCGGACTAGGAATGTGAGTTCCCAGGCGGTATACTACAATCATCAGCAACGTGAAGAATATCTTCTTGCGCAGATCCGGAATCTTGAAGATGTTCCCAACGCCCTGCATCATGCAATCACCTCCAGCTTTCCGCCCGCCTTTTCGACTACCTCGCGGGCTTTCTCGGAAGCCGCGTGAACCTTTATCTGAAGAGCCTGCTTTAGCTCACCTCTGGCAAGGAGTTTAACCGGACGATCGTCACGACGGACAAGCCCGTGCTTGAGGAGACTGGCTGGAGTAACCGGTTCGGAAGAATCCCACGACTGAAGACGCACAAAATTGATAACCTGGTAGGAACGTTTATCCTTGCCCTTGGGTTGATGCATTTTGTTCTGTTTCTTGCCCTTCTGCATGCCGCGCTTGGGGATACGCCGCACCAGCGGCATCTGTCCGCCCTCGAACTTGGGACCATGTTCGGTACCTGAACGCTGGCCTGCACCCTTGTGGCCCCGGGTAGAAGTTCCGCCTTTACCGGAACCATGACCCGTTCCCAGCCGTCTGCGACGTTTGCGGGCCTTGGGGTGTTTCTTAAGCAATTCAGCCATTCGCGACCTCCTCAACTCTAAGCAGATGCACAACTTTGGCAATCATTCCGCGAACAACAGCCGTGTCATCGTGAATGCGGCTTGCCCCAAGACGACGCAGCCCCAAAGCGCGGGCGTTCTTTTTATGCACCGGCTTGGAATCAATCAGGCTGCGTACCAGGGTTACCTTCAATTTCTTTCTACTCTTCGCTGGCATCGGACTGCTCCATAAAGTAAGAAATCGGTTTATTGCGCAAACGAGCCACCTCTTCCAGACTGCGCATTTTCTTAAGCGCCTTGATGGTAGCCGTCGCCAGATTATAGGGAGTATGAGCGCCCAAAGACTTTGTAAGAGCGTCTTTGACGCCGCAGACCTCAAGAACGGCACGCACCGGCAGTGTGGCGATAAGTCCGGTTCCCGCAGAGGCCGGTTTAAGCATCACCTGGCTTGCCGAAAACCTTGCGCCGGTCTGTTGAGGAATGGTTCTGCCCACCGAAACCTTAACCATGGATTTTCGGGCCTGCTCCCGGCCTTTGGTCACGGCTATAGCAACTTCGGTAGCCTTTCCATGGCCAACTCCAACCCTGCCTGCACCGTCACCCACAACAACCGTGGCGGAAAGTTTGAAGTTTTTGCCGCCCTTAACTACCTTGGTTACACGCTTGATCTGAATAACCTGATCAAGCAAGTCATCGGCGGGGGCTCGCGATTGAGATTTACCTCTAAACATCCTAGAACTCCAATCCTTCCTTGCGGACGGCCTGTGCCAAAGCCATCACGCGACCGTGATAGGCAAAGCCGGCTCGGTCGAATACGACTCGACCGATTCCGCGTTTTTTCAACTCCTGGGCAAGAAGCTTTCCAACCGCTTCGGCGGCGGCTTTCTTGTCGCCTTTGACGCTTAATTCCTTGAATGCGGGAGAAAGCGAGGAAACTCCCGTAAGAACCCGGCCTGCGGAATCGTCCACCACCTGGGCGTAGATATGGCGATTGGAACGAAAAACGACCACCCGGGGACGCTGGGACGTTCCCTTGACCTTGCGGCGGATATGCATATGTCGTCTCTTGCGGCCTTGCTGCTTAACCTTCTTCATTACTCGGCTCCCACGGCACGCTTGCCAAGCTTGCGGCGAACGTACTCATCCTTGTAGCGAATCCCTTTGCCCTTGTAAGGCTCCGGGGGACGCAAACGCCTGATGTTTGCCGCTACCTGACCTACGAGCTGCTTGTCAATTCCCTTGATTGTGATATCGGCTATCCAATTCTTATCGTCACGCGCACGCGGGTCAAATATCTCAGCATCAATACCGTCTGGAAGGACAAAAACAACGGGATGAGTGTATCCCAGCGACATGTTCAGGTTCTTACCTTCCTTCTGAACCTTGTACCCAATTCCCCGCAGGGTCAGCACCTTCTGGAATCCCTGCGTAACACCCGTTATGGCACTCTCCAGCAACGCCACGGCAAGCCCCAGCATGGCCTTTTTCTCCGGAGTAATGGAGTAAGAAAGGTTAAGCTCTCCGTTTTCTTCTTTGACCGCAATGCCGGGAATAAACTTTACGTCCACGACACCTTTGGGTCCCTTAACCGAATAGCCGTGCTCAGCGTTCCCAAAGCTTACACCCTTGGGAAGCGGTATTGGATTAAACGAGGCTCGTGCCATTACCATACCTCGCAGACAACTTCGCCGCCTATCTTCAGCTTACGCGCCTGGCGATCGGCCATCATACCCTGAGAGGTCGAGACAATCGCCGTGCCCAAACCGTTGCAAACCCGGGGAAGTTCCTTGGCCTTGCGGTAAACACGCCTTGACTGTTTGGAAATCCGCTTCAGGCCTCTTATCACGCTATCTCCCTGAGCGGAGTATTTAAGTTGAATGAGTATCTTGGAAGGCCAGTCTTTTTCAAGAAGTTGAAAATTACTTATGTAGCCTTCCTCCAGAAGAATTCTTGAAAGTTCCTGCCTTAGTCTGGAGGCAGGGATAGCAACTTCCTTTTTACGTGCGAGGATCGCGTTGCGTATCCCCGTAAGATAATCGCCTATGACATCCATAGTGTCTCCCTACCAGCTGGCCTTTTTAACGCCAGGGATTTCACCGCGCAGAGCCAATTCGCGAAAACAAATGCGGCAAAGACCGAACTTGCGATAGTAGGCACGCGGACGACCACAGCGCCTGCAGCGGTTATATTGACGCACCTTGAACTTGGACTCGCGTTTCTGTTTATTTATCAAAGCCAGTTTTGCCACGTTACTCCTTTCGGAAGGGCATGCCGAGATACCCCAGCAATGCCCGTGCTTCGTCATCACGTTTCGCGGTTGTGACAATTGTAATATCCATACCGATAACTTTCTTTACCTTATCTTTTTCAATCT
>JAUVJT010000177.1 GCA_030592225.1 Candidatus Stahliibacteriota bacterium
ACTTTACCGTATCTTTTTGTAGTCCGCGCCCGACAAGGTAGCGCTGGGCATCGAGTCCTGCCGAAGACCACAGGGCATCCTCGTAGATTTTGTGAGCCAGTTCCAACGCCTCCACCAGGGGCTTTGTCGGATCATCCTCAGCCGTGTACTGTATCTTGATACCCAAGCGCTCTGCCAGACGCTTAACCGCTTCGGGAAACGTGACGTTCTCGTAGTTCATAATAAAGGTAATGACATTGCCGCCCGTGCCGCACCCGAAACAGTAGTAGGCCTGACGATCAGGACTCACGTTAAACGACGGGGTTTTCTCCTGGTGAAAAGGACAAAGCCCCACAAAGCTCTTGCCCGATCGCTTGAGCTTGACGTATTCACCAATAAGCCCCACGATGTCGGTCTCGGTTCTCACCCGCTCGATCACATCCTGGGGAATCACCTTGTCCGCCTTTCAATGCCTGAACTGCAAGAGGCCTCAAAACACTCCACGTTCATTGACAGACCTTTTGATTCCGCCGGTATCATCCCGACTCCCCCTGATGGATTAGCTCCAGGATGGTTACGCCGTCGCCGCCTTCGTGCGGCTCCCCCACCCTGAGCGAGGCAACCCGCTTATCGTGCCGGGCAAAATCCATCACCATGCTGCGCAAAACTCCGGTACCCTTGCCGTGAACCACGGTAACCTCTTGAATACCCAGTGCCAGGGCCTCGTTGACGTAGACGATAAGGCGATCGTAGGCCTCGTCAGCGTACATGCCCCTCAGGCTGAGCCGGGTGCTGAAGCCGGTGTCATCCGGGGTAAGGGATTGAGTTCTGACAGTGCGCCCCGGTTTGATGCCTAATTCGGCTGCTTTCCCTTTGATTATGGAAAGGTCATCCAAAGGCAGTGCCATCTTCAGGGTGCCGAACTCCACCAGGGCTTCGCCGGAGCGCAGATCGGTCTCGACTACGACACCCTGGCGCTTGAACCGGCGTGAACGCACCCACGTGCCCTCTTCCAATTCAGGGATGATTTGGGGTTCTGTACTATCACCGGCAAACTTCGATTCCTGGGTATCCACGAATTGTTTTGCCTTGAGAATGGATTTGCGCGAGGCCTGGGTCTCTTTTATCTCGCGCACCAGGTTCTCTATCTCGCGGCGGGCATCTGCCAGGAGCTTTTCGCGCTCCGATAACATTTCCTTATCAAAACGTTTGCGGCGTGCTGAAAGCTCCGCCTCCTCGTTCTCATATCGGATTCTTGCCCGGCCTGCCTGCGCAAGCTGCTCCTCGAGGTCTTCCCTGAGCAGCTCGGCGCTGCGATGTTCTTCGGAGAGCCTGGCAATAAGGGACGACGCTTCCAGGAGTTCGGGTCTGAGAAAACTGCGCGCCTCGTCTATCACCGGTTTAGGAAAGCCGGCCTCGTCTGCTATCTCGAGTGCATTGGAGGCACCCGGGATGCCGATGATGAGCCTGTAGGTGGGATGGTCGGTAAACTCCATGCCCGCATTCTTCATGGCAGGGTTTTCTTCAACAAAGTACTTTAGCGACTCAAGGTGAGTGGTGGCAATTACCGTTGCGCCCTTGCGAACGAGAGCCGAAAGCACCGCCATGCCCAGGGCGCCGCCTTCCTCAGGAGATGTGGACGAACCAAGCTCATCGAGCAGGATGAGTGATTCATCGTCGGCCTGGAGAAGAATCTTGCGCAGGTTGGCAAGACGCGCGGTGAAGCTGGAAAGATCGTCATCTATGGACTGCTCGTCGCCTATGTCGATAAAAATCTTGCGGAAGAAAGGCAAACAGGTATCTGCAGATGCGGGAACGTGGAGACCGGACGAAGCCAGAAGCGCGGTTGTGCCTGCCGTTTTAAGAACCACGGTCTTGCCGCCGGCGTTTGGCCCGGAGATAAGGAGAACTTTGGTTTCGGAATCGAGATGAAGATTGAGCGGCACAACCTCACGCTTGAGAGCCAGCAAGGGGTGACGGACGCCGATGAGATGCATTCTGTCGCCCGAAGGGTCAACCGAATGCGCCTTAAAACGCCGTGCCCAATCGGCCCGGGCAAATATAAAATCAAGCTCGGCGGCCACCTCGAGGGCGGAACGGATGTCGGTAAGGCGCTCGCGCACCGCTCCGGCAAGGACTATCAGCACCCGCTCGACCTCTTCGCGTTCCTCTTCTCTCAGGTGCCTCAGTTGATTATTGGCTGTCACGGTTTCAAACGGCTCCACGAACACGGTCGCCCCGCCGCTCGATATGCCGTGCACGATGCCTTCGAATTCAGACTCCCGGTCCCGGCGTACGGCAAGCACCAGCCTGCCCTCGCGGAAATGGATGGGGGAATCCTGAAACACTCCTTTTGCCGAGGCAACCGAGCCTTCAAGGGTTACCAGAACGTCTTTGCGTGCAGCGCCCATAGCCCGTCTTATCTGTGCCAGCCGTGAAGAGGCGGATTCCTTCACCCCTTCCTCGTCAACCGTAGATGTTATACGTGTTTGAATATCCTCAAACGTAGTAAGCATATCACCTGTTTCCTTAAGGAGCCGAAACTCCTCCCGCTTGACTGAACCAAGGGTACGCGCAATAAGCCAGACGCCTTGCAAAACCTGTGCCAGCTTTAAAAAATCAGCCGGCTGCAGATAGGTCTGTTCTTCGAGTTTTGCAATCAATCCGTCGCCGGGTGCGCATTGAGCGAAAGGCAGGCTCGAGTTAAAGAGCAGCGCTTCCTCGGTTTCTGCAAAAAGTCTGCGCGCCTGCTGGACGCTGCGGCAGGGAACCAGTGTTTCGGCACGCCGCTTACCCTGACTGGTTGCACACTTTTCCTTTAATATGGCGCGGATACGCAAAAAATCGAGACGCTTAAACGTCTCTTCGGCAATCACCCTTATTGCTCCTAGTAAGACTCCTTCTGGCGACGACGCCATGAACGTCGCCGTGCCTCGATGCTCTTGCGCTTGCGCTTCTCGCTGGGTTTCTCGTAATATTGATGGCGCTTGAAATCGCGCAAAATCGCCGCCTTTTCACAAGCGCGGCGGAATCGTCTCATGAAACTCTCGTATGACTCACCATCGCGAACACTGATACCTGCCAATTAATTCACCTCCCTTCTCTGGCTGTTAAAAATTTTATCCATTCTATAATTCCTCCAGAACGCGCGTGCGTTCTTCCAAAACGACGTAGAATACAAAGAAGAGGGGAGCGAACCCCGCAGCCTTACACGTCGTACAGGTTATACACGTTGGCCAGAGCCGCCACTGCCGCGGTCTCGGCACGCAATCGGCGCAAGCCTAAAGAAAACGGCTTTGCCCCGGCCCTGGCAAGCCTCTCCGCCTCATCAGGCGCAAATCCACCCTCAGGGCCTATCATCAATGCAAGACGCCTCACGCGCTTGCGGGTCAAACGTTCCCGAAGCTGGTGCTTTGCATCTTCCCACGCCACCAGAGCGTGGTCGTAGTCGGGAATTGTACGCACAAAATCCTGCAAGTCAAGCAAAGGTAGTATCTTCGGAGCCACTGAGCGCAGAGACTGCTTCATGGCCGATACGATGATGCGCTCAAACCGCTTGATCTTGCGCTCTCCCTCTTCCCATTGAGGAACGGTGCGGGACGAGGCCAGGGGCTGGAACGCGGCGACCCCCATCTCGGTGCATTTCTCAAAAAGTGTCTCGATGCGCGGCGCCTTTATGAGACCGAACGCCAGGGTGACTTCGAGTAAGGCCTCGCGCGGCTTGCGCAGGGTGGAAATTATCTGCCCCTCTATTACGTTTTCGGAAGCCGAGGATATAATTACCTGGTACTGCGAGCCTTCGCCGTCGGTCAGCAGAATCCTGTCCCCGCGCTTGTGACGCTTGACTTTGAAGATATGGTGCGCCTCCTCGCCCCGGATAATGACACGGGAGCCGGAAATGGTTCTCACCGGACTGTAAAAAAGCTCCTTCATCGCTTGGGTTTTCTGGCCCTGGGAACCTTGTAATCCTTATCCTTGAACGCTTCGAGGAGCTTTCGCTGCTCTGCAGAAACACGCTTGGGGGTATGGACAATGATGCGGACAAGTTCGTCGCCCTTGCCTCCATTGAGATGCTCTATCCCCTGCTTGCGGATGCGGTATATGGCCCCGGACTGGGTGCCGGATTGTATCTTGATCTTCTTGTTTCCGTTAAGGGTGGGAACCTCGATTTGACCGCCCAGTGCGGCAAACGAGAAGGAGATGGGAACCTCAATCATGATATCGTCGCCGATTCTGCGAAACAGGTTATGGGACTTTTCAGCAAATTCCACAATCATGTCGCCGCGGCCGCCCGGGCCCCAGTGCCCTTCTGCACGCAGGCGCATAAAGTTACCTGCCGATACTCCGGAGGGTACGTTAAGCTCAATCTTGTGGGATTTCTTTATCCTGCCTGATCCGGAGCACTCGGTACAGGTTTCCTGGTAAGTTTTCCCTGTAC
>JAUVJT010000019.1 GCA_030592225.1 Candidatus Stahliibacteriota bacterium
CGGAAACTGTATCTCTACCTCAAAGAGCTAGAATTCAGGTTTAATAACAGACAAGCTCCTGACTTATTTGGACTTATCAGTTCGCAGCTTGTCAAATCACTCCGGTTTCATGGATAATCACCTAAAAATTTTGCAACAAGCCGGAAATCTTTTATCTCATCCTTAGAAAACTCTTCTTTCGCAAGATCAATGGTCTTGACGAGTTCATCTCTTTTCGTGTTTTTTATCCCGGATAATAAATAATCTAAGGTTGGCGTTCCAATCAACAGTAATATAGTTAAGGATGCAAGTTTACTCCTCCACTCTTTTTTTTCCACTTCAGCTAGATCTTTGTACAAATTGAAGCAAAATTTATAGATACTGATTATGCCAGTATCTATTCCCTCTTTTTTCTTAAAAAGAGCCGATTTAGTTTGCAATCGCAAGCTTCCTAATTCTCTTAAGCTGTCAATTCCTTGCCCCCACAGAATCGCCACGCCTGCAAAGATTATGGCCAGAAGCGCGGCAAGGGACTGCACGATTGCGGAAAGCAGGTAGCGGGCGGAACCAACGTCCATCCACTGGTTGATTACGGCAAGGACGACGAAGACGGCTCCGGCTGCGACGATGGCAATAGGCAGGCCGATGCGGACGGTCGGCCAGAACCATTTCTTCTTTTCCTTAGCCACCTATCTTAATCCTCCAGTAGATTCGACACAGACTGGAGAGTCTGTGCCACACACATTATTTTCATAGCACTTTCCTTGTGGCACAGGTTCTCTAACCTGTGCGTATCGTGCCCCTTGAGATGCCAACTTTACCGCATCCCATAGGGTGCTCTAGTCCGCCTGAGTTATTGCTCCTGTGCGGGTTAGAGAACCCGCGCTCCATCCCCCTCATCCCTAACTCGGTCAGAGGCCGTCCCGAAGGGAGAAAGGAATACTTTACCCCCCTCTCCCGTTGGGTAGAGGGGCAGGGGGTGAGGGTCTGCGATCCTTTTTGCCTCTGGCAAAAAGGGAGCATAATTATAGCCCGTACTTTTCCTTGCGGATAATAAACGCTTCGCGCCCACCCTCCAGGATTTGCTCCACGGTATGTTTGATTTCCGGCGAGTCAATGTAGCCGTAGCGACCCTCGCGCAGGTAGGAACGCTCCACGTCGGCCTCCAGGGCAAGAATCTGCGAGGCGTCGCCCAGCACCGGGATGTTGGCATTGTGGGTAGCCACCAAAAACTGCCGCTTGTCCATCTGGTCGCGGAACCGCTCGGCAATCTCTTCCACAATAAAGGCGTTATCCAAATCCTCCTCCGGCTGGTCAACGATGAGAGGGTAGGGCGATTCAAGCATAAGGATACCCAAGATGGCGGTGCAGCGCTGGCCGTCGGAAAGGTGATCCACGTTGCGATATTTTGGCTCCTTGTCGGTACCCAGGTTAAGCTGGATACGCACCTCTGGAGGAATCGAAATCATCTCCATGCGGCAAAGCGTCTCCTCGTCAAACGAAGGAATCAGTTTTTCCGGCGAGAGTTTGAGAATCTCAGCCACCCCGTCGCGATCGCCGGAACGGGACCGTTTGACCAGCTCGGCAAAGCCGAATTTTTCATCGGAAACAACGCGCAGGGCATCTTCCTTACTCAACGCAGGCGCAAACCGACGGAGTTCTCCGGCAACACGTTTGTGCTCACCCCTGGCAAGGAGTTCGATGCGGATCTTGCCGCCCAGTTCGGAATTCCATCCCTTGGCCCACTTCGTAAGAATCTCAAACCGTGAGGCGCGCAACTCCTGCACCTGACCAAGATAAGCCCTCCGATCGGCGCGACGCATAGAAAGCTTAGAAGCAATCCCGTCGCGCTCAGCCTTGCGCTCCCTGAGCTTTAGAACCTCCTTCTCGAGCGTGATATACTCGTTGACATCCACGCCCGGGAAACGTTCCTGCAAGTTGCGCAAACTCTCCTGGAAATGCTCCTCACCTTCGGCATAAAGCTTCTGCCACTGCTCATAAAAGGTGTGATGCTTGCCCTCGGTTTCCTGAAGGCTCGCCACTAATCCCTGAACGTTTCGCTCAAAGTCGCCGACAAATTCCACCAGCATATTCGTGTATTCGTCAAGAAGTTCAGGGTTGAGCGGTGCCCGCTCTTCATCTTGAAGCGAAGTCAAACGTGCGGAGGTCTCAGTAATCACGTCAAGCAGCATTTTCTTAACGTCAGCAACCACCGCCTCGCCGCGTTCAAAAACCAGGCCCTCTTGTTCGAATTTGCGCTTTTCGTCTATCTTGGCGGGCATGTTCATCTCAAAAAAGCGGGAAAGCTTCTCCTCGGTCGCGCTCAATTTGCCAAGCTCCTCATCACGCTTCGCGACATCCTCCATAAAGGAAGATATCTCTTTGTTCAGCTCCTCAATCCTGTCGAGTATCAATTGCTCCTGCGCCTGCAGCGCAACCAGGTCTTTCTCCGAAAGGCGCTCCAGTAGCCGCACCTGGAAATCCTGTTGTTTTGATATCTCGTATATCTCCTTATTGCCGAATATCTCCGCGCGGAAAACGTCTTTAGGGTTGAGTTCCAACTTCTTGCCGGTCTCCGCATCCCGCACTACAGGGTCGAATGGATAAATGCGCTCGATGATATAACGTTTGGGAGAAGGTTCGTGAGATTCAACCATGACCGATATCTTGGAGCCGGGCAGAAACACGTCGCGCAGTATCTGCTCGTGATTCTCACGGTTGCGTCCGGTCTTTGGTTTCTCATCAAAAGCGTAGCGCAGGGTTTCAATAATCGTGGTTTTGCCCGTACCGCGGCCGCCGATCATGGCATTAAAACTCCGATTGAAGTTAATTGAAAGACCGTCAAGAAACCCTCCTTCCCACCGAGCGGCCATCAATCGCGAGTAAACACGTTTCTGTATCTGGTGGGGAAATTTCACCTTGACCTTGGCATCCAGAAGAGCTATTCTCAGACCTTCAAGGTTGCAAGCTCCCATTTTGACCGAAACACGCTTCGATCCGATGTCCTGTGGTTTTAACGCAAACGAAGCGGCCAGTCGCGCAAGCGCAGGCCTGCGTTTAAAATCCTTATGCTTGCCTGAAAGTACGGCTTCGTCCTCGGCACTCAGGGCTTTGGGATCCCCGGGAAGAATCACGCCCCAAACCCAGGGATCTGCAACCACTGCAGGGTGCTCCTTGAGTGCGGCATTATAAAGAACCAGCACCATACCGCCTGCCGATCTTACCCGCGCAACCACCTCACGAGGAGGAAGCGCAACTTGCACCGGTTTGTTGTTGCGATAGAAACGAGCGGTGACGGACAACCCCAACTCGGAGAGAAATTTGTCCAGTTCCTTATGTGGATGTCCCGGTTCAAAAAGCGTCACAAAATCCAACCCCTCCTCGAGCAGTAATCTTACCCCGGGGTATACCATCACCCCGCTGTCGCGCCCGGCAGAACCAAGTTCGTCCAGCCAATTACCTCGTTCATCAAGACCCAGATTATAATCCGCTGCACCCAGAATTTTTATTTCTTTATCCAGGGCGGCGGCAATCATAGATGAAATGATTGCTTTGCGCGACTTTGCCGACGACGGATCAAAGGTCTCCACCGTCTTGTATCCAGGTGAAGCCGGGGTACGAACGGCAAGGTCAATCCAACAGGGATTTGCCCCATTGGGTTTCGTCAGAATTTCCTCGAACACCATGAATCCTCCTTGAGCTTTGCTGAGATTTTACCACAACCTGAGGGTTAGTCAAGGAAACTGGTCATTCAAAACAGAGCTCGATTTCCCGCAATCGCCGTAATTACCGGACATTGATGTATAAACATACTCTAAATCACCTATGCTGCTAGGGTAAATTACCGACTTGACAACCTTTATCATCTAAGTACATTTGGAGACCGTGGGTTCAATAATGAAATGCAACACCTTTACCCAAAGAACACCCAAAGATCGGGCGCAGGCGGGCACAGGGGAAAGCAGGAAGGTTTATGCTATTGAGAATTCTTCCCCTTGTTTGCTTGAAGTTGAAATACCACCGAAAGGTGAGTACAATCCCCATATGAGATTTTTTCGCGAGAAACTTCTGGAAGATGGAGGAATTCATCAATACCTCACATGAGCGCGTTCTCTGTTTCCCCAGAACCCTGTTGGACAGTCTGGGGAGCTTCCAGGGGTTTCGCGCAGACGACGGTACGTTTGTCGAGGCGATTCTCACGAGCGGGAAAGCAAGTTTTATTGAAAGGGCTAAAGCGGAGGATGACTCATCTGTCAAACAGCTTATACCCTACGTGGTGTTGATGTGGGAGGACAAATTCCTTTACTACATACGCGGCAAAAAGTCGGGGGAAAGCAGGCTGCGGGCGCTCGGTTCGGTGGGTATAGGCGGACACATAAGTGTTTCAGACCACGGGCTGTTCGAGCAAGATACACGTGAAGCGTTCTTTGCCGGTCTGACTCGCGAGGTGGCGGAGGAAGTAAAGGTTCAGTCTGGATATACCCAGAGGCTGGCAGGGCTTATCAACGATGACTCCAACCCGGTGGGCAAGGTTCATCTGGGGGTATTGATCCTGTGGGAATTGGCCGAGCCTGAGGTAAGTAAAAGAGAACGGGCCATTACCTCGCTTGAGTTTTTGACAATCGAAGAGCTTAAGAAACGTCGCGACAAGCTTGAGACTTGGTCGCAGATAGTAATAGACAACTGGAGCCGAATTCAACGGTAAATAACCGCAGAGCGCACGGGGGATATAAGGGGGACTATTAAAGATTTTCGATCTCTGTACTCTCTGTGCTGGAATAATCCCCGCAGTCTTGGGAGGGTCTTGTTTGCAGTCGAACAAGGGGGGTGAGAGGGGGGACGAGAGGAGGGCATGGGAGCATCATGCGCGGGGCCGTATCAGGTAAGGCCAGCCGTCAGACTGGCCTTTTGATTTTTTCCGTGCCCCCCGCACGAACGTCCTCGTACTCCCGTTGAGTGAGGCGACCGCGTGAGGTGGGTGGTTATAAACCCCGTACCCTCACCAGGTGGGTGGAACAGGAAATGCAGGGGTCGTAGGAGCGGGCAATCATCTCCAATTTGAGTTCGATGCCGTCGGTCTTGCCTTCCTTGACCAGGTTCTCAGCGCCTACCCGGATGTGGGATTCCATCATATCCAGAAACTGGGCGGTAGGGGTTATGACGTCTGCGCCTATAACCCGGCCGTCAACTATCTCGTAGTGATGATACAGGGTTCCGCGCGGCGCTTCCACCGCTGCCGTGCCGGCGCCCTTATTTCTGGCAGGCGCAACTACGTGGGGATTTTCCTCTATGGCAATGAGCTTGTCAATGAGACGGGGAACCTCTTCCAGGGCCCATACCGTCTCGATGGCCTGCGCGATGTTGTTGTACATGGGGTTGCGTATCCAGGAAAGATTGTAGTTGCGTTTGAAGTGCTCTCCGGCAACGCCGTCAAGCCGTTCGCCCAAGAGATTGAAACGCGCCAGTGCCGAGACCACGTAGGGTTTGTCCTTGTAGCGGGAGCGCTTGGCCATTGAGTGCGGCACCACACGCTCGTTGGTAAGCTTGCGGTAATCCCAGACGTTGAACTCCTCGCCGGTGGAGGTGAGGATTCGATCGCCCACCCAGCCGTATAGGTCGTGTTCGGGCTTGGTGCACATAAAGGTCATACCCTCTTCCATGAAGGTTGGCTGCTGCAGGTTGCGAAGTATCTCCACCCCGCGCTCTGCATCGGGAATCAAGGATTCGGCCTCGTACTTGAAGTGCAGAAGGTCGCTCTTGGATGGAAACTTACCGAAGCCTCCGATGACCGGGTTCTCGCCGTGAATAGGACGGGCAGAGGTAAGCTCCATCAGGCGCACCCCGAACTTTTTGACGCGCAAGCCGGCCTGAACGTCATCGGCATGCTCCGGAACCATGTGTATAGCGGAAGGGTATCCAAGATAGTCGGGAAGGGCGAGGAGAAATACGTGCAGGGCGTTGGATTCTATCATCTCACCGCAGTGCATGAGATCGCGCAGGAGCTGGGTTTTGGGAGGCACGGCAATCTCCAGCGCCTTCTCCATGGCTCGCAGTGCGGCGTAGCGATGAGAAAGGGTACAGATGGCGCAAATTCTACAGGTAAGAGTCACCACTTCGGAAGGGGTGCGGCCCAGCGCGATGCTTTCCAGCAGCCGCGGGCCTTCGTGAATGTCAACGGTGACTTTGCGAAGCTTGCCTTCCTTGAAGTCGACGGTAATTCCTCCATGACCTTCAACCCGGGCAAGAGACTCTATCTTTATTCTTTGCAGACTCATTGCGGCTCCTATCTCTTCTTACCGGTCTTGGCATTGACTTTAGTTTTGGGCTTAGTTTTCGTACCTTTAGGGACAGCCACTTTCTTTACCTCAGCGGTTACGATAGGTTTATGCTTATCCTCTTTTTTGGAACGAACTTTCTTTAATGGCCCTTGAGGCTCAATACCCAAAAGATCTGCGAAGCGTCTAACCATGGCGGCGCCGCCGAACAACCGTAACTTGTTGACAATGTCTGTCTCGGAGAAGTTGCGCTCCTTGAGCAGATTAATCTCAGAGGCGACGTTTGCCTCCTTGGTGGGTCCCCAGCAGCCTACACAAGGCAGATTGTAGTTGGGACAGCGGGAGTTGCAGCCGCCGGCGGTAACCGGTCCCAGGCAGAGTTCGCCCTTGAGAAGAAGACACTCGTTCTCGTTCCACTTGCACTCGGCGCAAACGGGAAACGAGGGAAACTCAACCGGCATTCCCTTTATCAGGCGGGTAAGGGCAAAGAAGAATTGGTGCTTGTCAATGGGGCAGCCGGGAATATAGCAGTCAACTTTAATGAACTCGTCAATCGGTTGGGACTCGAAGGCCCTGGCAACCGTAAGTTTGGCGTCGCCGTAAATCTTTTTGAAGCGCTTTTCCCAGTCGTCGTAACCCAGACGGGCCGACTGGGGACCTCCAAAGGAGGCGCATGCTCCAAGCGCCACCACCAGGGCGGAGCGTTCACGGATACCCTTGATAAGTGCGGCATGATGGTTAGTGGTAATTGAACCTTCAACAAACGCTATGTCGAGAGGTTCATCGTTGTGCACGTCGCTCGATGCCAGACGGAACGAACGAACGTCTACGGCCGCGAAGATGTCCAGCAACTCGTCTTCACAATGGATGATGGTCAGCAGATCACCCTCGCAACCGGAAAAACTGTAGAATCCAACTTTGGGTTTTGCATTATCAGCCATCATCACTCCTAGATGAGATCCTTCATGTGAAGAACGTCCCAGTAGCTGAATACGGGGCCGTCCAGACAGGTGTAGATGGAACCTATGGCGCAGTGCCCGCACTTACCGATACCGCAGTGCATACGGCGCTCAAGGGTCATAAGAACCTGATGCTTGGGGATGCCCAGCTTGAGGAATTCAGCAATCACGTACTTGTACATCACCGGGGGGCCGCACACCGTGGCGTAGGTGTTGTCCGGGTCAAGACCTTCTATCTTGCCAAAAAGATTGGTAACCCTGCCTTTTTGGAAAGGCCATGAACCCGTAGGATCATCGTCCACGGTCAACAAACACTTCAGGTCATCGCGTTCCTTGATCTCGAAGAATTCCTTGCGGAAAAGCATCTCATCAGGGGTCTTCGCACCGTGCAAAAAGTAAAATTTGCCGAACTGATCGCGGTTATCAAGTATGTAGAGAAGCAGTGAGCGCAGGGGTGCGGCGCCCAGGCCGCCCACCACGATGAGGTTGTCCTTGCCTATCATCTTCTCGAGCGGGAATCCGTTGCCGTAGGGTCCGCGCACGCCGATGATGGAGTTTTCCTTGTATTTGAATAACTGATCGGTAAGGCGGCCCACCTTGCGGATGCAGAATTCAAGCATGCCCGGACGGGACGGTGTCGAGGAGATGGAGAAGGGAGCCTCGCCCACACCGGGCAGGGAAATCATCATGAACTGGCCCGGTTTGTTCGCAAAGGTCAGGGCACGCTCCATATCCATCGGTCGAACCTGAAAGAAACGAACGTCCGAGGTAAGGTCGTAGCGACGCACTATCCTCATCTGCTCCGGCATAAAGGGGTTGGCGGACGGAGCTGCCGTATGAATCTGATTCTTAGCAATCATACCTTTACCTCCTGCCCCTGTAGGCTTCGAATAACCTCGGCGACGTTGATGTTAACCGGGCAGGTGTCGATACAGCGACCGCAGCCGATGCAGGAAGGCTTGCCGTACTCGGTTATGAACGCCTTGAGCTTATGGGTATACCACAGCTTGAGACGTTCGGCACGCGCCTCGCGGAAGTTGTGCCCGCCTGCAACCAGAGCATACTCCATGTTCATGCAGCTATCCCAGTAACGTTCCCTGACCCCGGATGAAAGCGAAAGGTCGCTTACGTCCCTGACGTTGTAGCAGTTGCAGGTAGGACAAACCATTGAACAGGAACCGCACGCCAGACAGCGATCGGCCAGCTCCTGCCACAGGGACGAATCCCAGGAAAGCTCCATGATGTCGGGCATGCCGGTAAGGTCGAAATTCAGTTTGTACCGGGCGTTACGTTTTCGACGCCAAGCCAGATACTTCTGCAGATCCCCGGTATTGATATCTTCTGAAAAAAGATCGATGTTCAACCGAACAAGGTCATCACCCAGCGAGGAACCGACCCACACCAGATAATCCTCATCCAGTTCGTTGAAAGCCAGATCAAATCCACCTTCCACGGCATGGGTATTGGTCGAGCGGGCCATGCACTTGTCATCCGGGGTGCAGGAGAGACCGATGATGGCGGTCGCCTCGCGGCGCTTTTTATAGTAGGGATCAGGGAAACGATCCAGAAACAACTCATCCAAAATCATTATCCCGTGTATGTCGCAAGGATGCAGGCCGAAAAGCACCCGGGGCTTGATATCCTCAAAGGTCTCGGTGAATTTATTGTCCGAGTAGCGAAACATATTGAAGCGAGGAGGAACAAAAAACTTCTTGGGAGGAATAATGGTACGCAACGCTTCCAGGGCAACGTCGCGAACGTTGTCCAGCTTGCCGTAAACGTACTTATCTCCGCGCGACACCGGCCCCCAGAGTTCGCCGTAACTCTTAAGCGACTCCAGGTAGGTGTACATATCCCCCTTCTTCAACTTCAGTGCTTTCATTTAATGACCTCCAATTCAGCGTACTGAAGGTTTTTCTGAAAATCTCACCTGAAGAATACGTACCCCAAGGACTTTGTCAACCTGAAAACGATAGCTAACCAACTGAAAAACGGCAACTTAAAATAGCACGATCTCGCTTTAAGTGGCACGAGGTTAACCTGCGCTAACTTACGCCTCCCTGCATGAACTTCTCGCCTGTACAGGCCTTAGCAGGGGAAAGCGGTTTTACTGCGCCTGGAGAACCGACGTATCGGTCGCCGCGCCCCGGGGAGCTATCTTGGCCGAAACAGGTATGAGTACCGACCATCGGCCTTCACTATTGGGGGCAAGATATATCATAAACTGTGCTGAGGAACGTTCCACGTTGCGGTCACGTTCCTTGGTGCGTGCCGTTACCTGAAAAATTTCGAGTTCACCCTCACGACTCAACTCATCCATCCGGATGATATTGGTAACGGTAATCCTGGGGGCGTACTCCATAAGAGCCTTGTAGTCATCAAGATCAGGTTTCGCTTGAAACCTCAGCTCTTCGCCGTTGGCCGCCTTGATAACCAGCGAACGGTCGCACAAATAGGGGTAGGCTTCGTCAATGTCGCCCTTTTCCATGGCCGCAAAGTACTTATTTACGACAGTTAAGGGGTCGTTCACCTTGCCTTTGCATCCGGCAAACACTGACATTAGTGCAAGCGTCGCCGCGAAGATATAGATGCTTTTTTTCACAATGTCCTCTCGGTTGAAATAACCTTACAGTTTAAAGTAATCCGCTGCTAAATCAGAATTGAGCTTCAAGTTGCATATAATACCCGAGAAGGAATAAAGGTCAAGCTCCGCAGAGCGACGGCCACGGAGCAATCTCTCGAAATATACCCCAAAAAAAGCTGGTCAAAAGCTACCCAAAAGGTGGTCAGAAGTTGGTCAAAAGCTGGACAAGGTTTCTATCCGCAGATGACACCGATGCCTAAGCGGGAGGATGATACCCACTAACCTCCAACTTAACTTTTCTTGACAACCCGCCCCCACCTACCTATTATCGGGCATGAGTAACGGGAGAAGGGTATTCTGAACTACACGAAAGGCAACTAATTTCGCATTCGTCACGTCTCTATTGTGTTCGTCAGGGGTGTGGGCAGAATTGAATTATGAGTCGAAGGGAGTGATATCAAGATGTTTCATTTTGAACACCGGGGGGTTGACAACCCGGGTGAAAATCCTATACTCAGACATGAATGGTGAATTGTGGGGCAATCATGCGCTTCCATGGACGATTCATTCGTCCTTTTTCTTTTCACCAACCTTGTTATGAGTAAGAAGCAAAAACGTGCTTTGGAGGTATTTAGGAAGCCTGCTCCGGCATACTTAGCGTACCAAACCATTGACCGAATCCTCAGAAACTGTGGATTTGAATTGGTCAATCAGGAAGGAAGTCATTGTTATTATGCTCGACCGGTAGCCCCACAAGAGATAAAAACAATCATTCACATTAGTGGTCGCAAAGTTGCACGGACTTATTTTAGCAGAGTTCGGGATAATGTTGCAAAATATTGCCCTGAGCTGCTCGGAGGTCAGAGATGAAACAAAGAACATTAGACGACTATCTAAAACTAAACTATGTAATTACGTTGATCCCTGAGGGTGATTGCTGGTTTGCGGAGATTAAAGATCTCCCGGGATGCATGACTCAGGGAGAGACACGCGATGAGGCGTTAGAACTAATTGAAGAAGCGCAACATGGATGGATAAAGACAGCTTTTAAAATTGGAATGCGTGTCCCGTTTCCTGGGGAACACACAGCCATATGTATTCCTCAGACCTGGGCTGTAAAAACCAGAATCCGAGTTGAATCAAAAGTCTTATCACCGGCTACGAAGTTGCTAGCAGCATGACAAAAAAGAAGGATTTGACCGAGGAGCCTCAGGAAAACCTTACTCCTGTTTACAATGAGCTTATCCAGGGGCTTCAACTGAAAGATATTCGAACACAAAAAGGTTCGTGGTCTTTCGTCGCGAAATATCCTTCTCCGCCGAAAACAGCGATGAGCTACAATATTGATAAGGCGGCAGAGTACAAACTGACTCCGTATGGCTTTAAGGTACGCAGTGCTTATGTACTGAAAGCTACCCAGGGGCAGCCCGAGAAAGCGTATGCGAAAATTGAATGCATCTTCATTGTGGAATACGCCTCGGAAAAGCCTATGACGGACGCCCTTTTTGAAATATTCAAGGACGTAAATCTTCCACTTAACACTTGGCCATACTTCCGGGAATTTGTTGAGCAGGCTACTTGTCGAATGGGGTTACCTTCATTGACATTGCCTGTGTTCCAAGTTTTTAGATAAAGCCTTATATCAGGCCCCAAGCCCCGACTACGCCGGGGCTTTTCTGTTACAACACATTTTACCGCACCCTATCATCCTTCACTGGGCGCTGTCTTCTTCTGAAAGTGTTATATCCTTAGAGTTCTGGAGCGAAAGCTCCAAACAGTAATAAGAATGCCCTGAAGGATACGGGTTGACATAGCCCTCATCTCCCATATCCTATTCCAAACCAAAGGAGGACAGTTGGTTCGATGTCGTCTAAAAAAGCCGTGGGGTATTGTTCTTGTATTCATCGGGTGTGCGGTGCTGGGCATACTGTGGTGGCTTTCGTTCAACAACTGGGACCTGGCAACGCTTCTGCCCAGGGAGAACATTGCCAAGCTGAGCTTTGGCGCGGACTCGGTGGACTTTAGTGGTGAGTACAAAATTCGCGGCCCGGGCTACGCCGGGACAATGACTATCACCCGTGCGGGCGAGGGCTACCACGTGCGGTGCGCGCTCGATGACAGTGTGGTGATTTACGGCAACGGGCTGGCCATGGGCGAGGTACTTGGCGTGGTGTACGACCTGAACGGAGCCAAACACACCCGGCTGGCCGCGTACACAAAGGACTCGACAGGCATCACCGGGCTTATCGCGCGCATGAACGACGACAAGCTGCAGGTGGAGAAAACCCCAGATACACAGAAGCTGACTGCATCGGTGCACTCGCTGGTGGGCAACTACCGGGTTGAGGGTTCCCATCCCAACGGCCAGTCTTATGCGGGCAAAATGGCGTTCGAGCGCACCGGGGCCACCTACGGGATACAAGCCTGGATTTCAGACAGCACCGGCACCTACGGTACCGGGTTCACGGTGGACGACGTGCTGGTGACCGGCTACGCCAACTCCATGGGCGTTGGCCTAGCAGTATACGAGATTAAAGCCGCCTCAATACAAGGCCGCTGGATGTATGCCGATTACGAACGCATCCCCACCGCCAACGATATCAGAGCCGGGACTGAGAAGCTGATTAAATAGCTTTGCGCCAAGTGATTACTTCGTAATCTCTCGGGGACCCCGAAAAAACAGAACAGTATAGCATCCAGGTTGCTACCTACTTCTTCCTCCCTTGGAGCCTGTCGAATAAGTCCGAAAAACCACAGATGACACGGATTTCCACAGATTCTTCGAAATGTTTGATTCTGTTAAGTTGTGCATATAACACAAGTTACTTAGCTATTTGATTTTCGCTCTGTGGTCTCTGTGTCCTCTGTGGTGAGTTTTCCGACAACCTCCTTGATGGGAGGGAGCAAGGGGGAGGGTGAGAATATCATCCCCGCTGGGAAGGGAATTCCAAGTTTCAGTTAGAACCTGAAGCTCAGACCCACGCCCAGACCCATGGGGGCAGGCTCAAGGCTGAGCCGCTGGGCCTGACGGAACCCAAACATGTGGGCGTCCACGTAGGCGTCGGCCACGGCATAGCCGATAACCGCTCCGGTAAAAAACGCAAACACGTTGCGGCGGTTGCGACATACGGTGTAGACCGAGTCGCGCTCAGCCCCTGACCAGGCCTCGGCTACGTCGCCTAACAGCAACTGCTCGCGGACGGTGAACGATGCCAGGGTAATTTCAGCCGCGGCAACCAGCCCGCCCTTCCAGTAACTCTCGTTGTAGAACTGCCCCCCGCCCGGAATTAAGGCAGACAGCAGCATGGCGCGGCTTACGTTCTTCTTCATGACGTGGGAGGTGTTTGCCTGTAGGGTATCGGCGGTTAAGGTATCGGCAATCACCGGCGCATCAGCCTCTTCTGCTTGAGCCAGGAGAGGCAGGCAGAGCGCCAGCGTACCCAACAGGAGAAAAAAAATCTTCATGGCATCACAAGAGTCAAGGCTTCAGGCAGGATGGAAATCTCTATCTCGGAGCACGGCGCCACCGAGACCTCGCCGTCCACGTGGTAGTAGACCGGATGTGAAAAGGTAAGCTTCATCCGGCGGAAACGGTGCATGCTGACCACGTCCCTGATCTCCACGTGCTTGCCGTTGAGCGAGGTGGGGATGAGTACGAGCAAACGCAGCCGGGGTATCTTGCGCACCAGACACAGGTCCAGTTCGCCGTCGGTAAGGTTGGCGAACGGGGTAAGCATGAACATCCCGCCGTGATAGCGCCCGTTGCCCACCGAGACGGTCATGGTGGCAAGCTCCATGCTTTCGCGGTCGGTTTCTATCTTGACCACGGGGGAGCGGAACACCTTGAGGATTCGCAGCACGGAGGTCAGGTAGCCCAAATCGCCCTGCAGAGAAGAAAGCTGCATCCCGCGCGCCACGTCGGCGTCAAAGCCCGAACCGAAGATGTTTGCAAACAGCCGTCCCTCGACGTTGCCCAGGTCTATGCGGCGAAGATTGCACTGTCCAAGATAGCGCTCAGGGTCGACCTTCTTGACACCTGCGGTGCGCACAAAGTCGTTGCCCGATCCGGTGGGAATGACGCCTATCTCGACATCCGCACCGTCCAGGGCATTGATAACGGTGTTCAGGGAACCGTCACCTCCCACCACTACCAGGCGTCCTACCCCTTCGTTGACCGCCTCGCGGGTGAATTGATCCAGCATCCCTTTCTGCTCGCATATCCGCACGTCAAACCCCTTGCCCGCGAACATCTTGCACCACACCTTGCGGGTCTTGTTCTTGCCCGCCGAGGGGTTAACCAGAAAACGGACTTCCATCAAATTATCTCTTCCATATCGAGATAATAGGTGAAAATCATAAAAGGGCAAGGCCGATAAAATGGGGATGACTGCGAGTACAACAGAGCCTTCCTAGCGCAGGTAGATTTCTACCCGGCGGTTCTTACCCCGACCTGCCGCGGTGGAGTTATCGGCAAGGGGTCGGGCAGCGGAAATCCCGCAGGGAACCAGCCGTTTGGAATCGATGCCGCGCCCCAGATAATAACGGGCGATAAACCCGGCCCGGTTGGCCGAGTACTCCCAGTTGCTGGGATAGTGGTTTCGCAGCGACTGGCTCACCCGCACGTTGTCGGTATGAACCATGATTATTACGTCGCCCTGGGTGGTTTTAAGAACAGGCAGCAGCTTGGACAATTCCGCCTTGCCGGTCGCCGTGATTTCGGCGGATTTGACAGAGGAGAAAAGGTCGTCAAGGGGTATGGTGGCCAGCAGGGTGCCGAAATCAAACTCTGCCGGGGGAGTAATTGCGGTGTCGGATGCCCCGGTGTCCGGAGGAGGGACGTTGATTACGCCGCCCGCTTCAAGCGCGGCGATCTTATTTATCCACATCTTTATCTCTTCAGTCTGCTGGATATAGCCGCGCTCCAGCGGGGCGTAGAAAATAAAGTAGCCTGCCGCGCCTGCTGCGGCCAATAGCAGCGCAATTATCCAGCCAATGTATCTCATGCTAAACCCTCCGCAAGCTCGCGAAGTCGAGCCAGTTTCTTGCCCAGGGTCTCCAGACGCTCACGTTCGGCAGAAACGACGGCCTCCGGAGCCTTGGCGATAAAGTTCTCGTTTGAAAGCTTGCCGTTGATGCGTTTGATCTCCGTTTCGATATTGTCAATTTCTTTGACCAGGCGCGAGCGCTCCGCCTGCAGGTTGATGCATCCTGATGAGATGAGTTTCGTTAAAGAGAGGTACACCTCGCCCCAGCCCAGTACCGCTCCGGTGGAAGGATGCGGTTTCTGTTGGACACGGGTAACGGTCTCTACCCCGGCCAGGCCGGTAAGATAAATCTCGTTAGATTCAAGCGATGAGTATAGCTCATCATTGTCGGTGAGTACCTGAATCAATACAGGGGTGTTACGGGCAATTCCCAGCTCGGCACGCATGGTGCGAACGGCGGTAATGACATCAACCAGAGCATCGATCTCAGGTGGCGATTGCGAAAATTCAGCCGGCACTTGGGGCCAGCGGTCATGGTACAGGCGGTGGGCACCAAACCCGAACCGCGCCCACAACTCCTCGGTAATAAACGGCACGTAGGGGTGAAGCATGGCCAGGGAACCCTTGAGGACGTACAGTGCGCAGGATACGGAACGACCCTCCTCGCCCTCCTCTCGCCTGGCAAGCTTGGCAAATTCCAGGCCCCAGTCGCAAAAGGAGTGCCAGTAAAAGGTGTAAAGACGCTTTGCCGCCGCATACAGGTCGTGCTTGCCGATTAGCTCGGCGACCTCCTTCGATGCCCCCAGCAGCCTTGCCAGCATCCAGCGCTCAGTAGGGGTGGGGTCGACGGGAATCTCCGCCTCATCACCGGACTCCATGAGCGAAGCCAGGAGCCGTGCCGAGTTCCACAGCTTGTTGGTAAAATTGCGGCCAACCTTGATGCGCTCCTCCGAGTACAAAACGTCCTGCTCGCGCGGGGTAATGAGCAGCAGGCCGAAGCGTATGGCGTCGGCGCCGTAGCGGTCTATGAGACCGATGGGGTCAGGGGAGTTGCCCAGGCTCTTGCTCATCTTTCTGCCCTTCTCATCACGGATCATGACGTGGAACATGACGTCGTCGAACGGCGGCTTACCCGTGAACTCAAGACCGGCCATAATCATCCGCGCCACCCACAGGTAAATGATGTCCCAGCCCGACACCAGGGTACAGGTGGGATAATATCTGGCAAGATCAGAAACCTCTTCAGGCCAGCCCGAAACCGAGAACGGCCACAGCCAGGAGGAAAACCAGGTATCCAGCACGTCGGGATCCTGGGTGAAGTTTGCAGACGAGCAGGCAGGACATGCGGCGGGTTCGTCAATAGAGACGAACCGGTGACTGCAATCGGAGCAGGTATAGACCGGGATACGGTGTCCCCACCATAGCTGCCGGGAGATGCACCAGTCGCGTATGTTGCGCATCCAGTGGAAGTAAAGATTGCGCCACCGGTCGGGATGGAAGCGGATAACCCCGTCTTCAACCGCCTTGATGGCAGGCTCTGCAAGGGACGTCATCTTGCAGAACCATTGCTCGGAGAGCAATGGTTCAATAACGGTGTGACAGCGCGACCAGGTGGCGGCGGAAAGATTGTAAGGCTCTATTTTCTCCATGAGTTCTTGGGATTCCAGGTCGGCGACAATTTGTTTGCGCGCGGCGTAGCGGTCTTTGCCCGCGTACTGCCCGGCTTCGGCAGTCATCACCCCGTCGTCGTTGATGACCCTGACTTTTTCAAGACCGTGGCGCCGGCCCATCTCGTAATCCGCCGCGTCGTGGAACGGGGTGACCTTGACCGCGCCGGTGCCGAATTCACGCTGGACTGCATCGTCGGCGATGATGGGAATCTTTCTGTCCATAAGGGGAAGAATGACGTTTTTGCCGATGAGATGCTTGTATCGTGAGTCGGCGGGATGAACCGCAATGGCGGTATCGCCCAGCATGGTTTCAGGACGGGTGGTGGCCACGGTTACGTGACCTGATTTGTCGACAAGCGGATAACGGATATACCACAGGGATGATGAGCGGTTCTCGTAGGAGGTTTCCTCGCCCGAGATGGCGGTGTGACAGCGCGGGCACCAGTTCACAATGCGCAAGCCGCGATAAATGAGACCCTTATCGTAGAGCCTGACGAACACGGTGCGCACCGCACGGGAAAGCCCGGCGTCCATGGTAAAGCGCTCGCGCGTCCAGTCCAGGGCAAAGCCCAGACGTTCGAGTTGTTTGCGGATGATGGCCTGATGCTCCTGCGTCCATGACCAGACCTCTTTTACGAACGCCTCGCGCCCCAGGCTTTTTTTGCTCTTCCCTTCCTTTGCCAGTTTTTTCTCCACGACGACCTGGGTGGCGATTCCTGCATGATCCATCCCCGGTATCCACAACGCATCCTTGCCTTGCAGCGAGTGGAAGCGAACCAGAATATCCTGAAGCTCGTTATCCAAAACGTGCCCCAGGGTCAGCTTGCCGGTAACGTTGGGCGGGGGAATCACTACGATGAACTTCTCCCTGGACGATTCCTCAGGGGGTGTGAACAGCCCCTCATCAACCCAGGCCTTATACAGCCTTTCCTCGATCCCCGCGGGGTCGTACTGCTTGGGAAAATCCGCCTGCATCCACTATTATAGAAGTTATGGTTAAAGAAGTCAAGACAGGGAATTGTCGATCGACTGAGGATACATACTACCCTAAAGTACCGCTAAGCGCTACCTGAAGCATGCAGAGCGAGACTCGGCGTACCCCTTGGGCGTTTTTCTCGTAGCGGAGCTAAAGCTCCGCACTTTTAGGGCAACGTACATTGTTGCTCTAGTCGCCCTGAGGTTCATCGCGTCTCTTTACTTTTGAAGACGATACCCCTAAGAGCTTGTCCGAAAACAACCACAGAGAGCACAAAGGACAGAGCCTGCCCCTTGAGATACAATGTATCCTATAGGGTGCAGAGCGAAAATCGGCGAACAACGATAAAACATATATCTACACAACTTGCCTGAGTCAAGGTTTCCTCCTAAATCTGCGTCACCGAAGGAAAACGACCGAAGGGAGTTTTAATCTGTGTAATCTGTGGTTTATTCGACATTCTCGGACAGCCACCTAAATCCACCGCCTGATGGGAGGGGTACGCTCCGCAGGAGGTGTCTGTGGGGTGACAACCCCGGCCAATCCTATAAGTGGAATCAATATCAGGGATACAGAAACAATCAGTACCATGAACTTCCGCATCAATCCTCCCCTATAAAGATTAGTTTGATCTAAGGAATCACACCTTACGAATCCTCGTCAGCCTGCCGGAAACCGCAGGGCAGTCAAAACCCTGGAACGTTCAGCCCCGGCTTCCTTACCCCGGGATTATTTCAGC
>JAUVJT010000156.1 GCA_030592225.1 Candidatus Stahliibacteriota bacterium
GCCGGTATACTCGCCCGATTTCACGCGGACGTAACAGTCGGTGTAGGAATCTTCAGGCTCAGTTATCCGGCTGCGGTCGACAAGCCTGCCCACCTCCCAGTTAAAGTAGTGCAAACCTGGCTCGCGCCCTGCAAATGAACCTATCTTCTTCCAGGTCTGCTGGTTATCTATGGATAGTTCTATCTCCACTGAGTCGGAGGCCTTATTCTGATACCACGAGATGCCGCGAACATAGCCCATAGGCCAGGTTTGCAAAGCCTGCGGACTTTGGATAATAACGCCCGGGAACACGCCCGCGTCAGGTTTGGGAAAATCGGCTATCGAAGAAGAGTAGACGTGCAGGCGGCAGCCGCTTTCCGATAGCTCGACCCAACTACAGGCGGCAAGGCCGGTGTAAAGGTTCAGCATACCGGAAGGCGAGAAACGAATACCCTCTCCCCCATCGAAAGCGCAAGCCTCGCTCCAGCCTTGATTTAGTTTGGCCGAAACCCAGACGCCCTCAGCATCGGTCCAGGTTAGACTGCGTGCGCCGATAAAACCCAGATCGATGCAGTCGGCTGCAGAAAAAGTCCGCTCATCCGTAAGCTCGAGTGATGAAGTGACTCCCAGATAGCCTTCTCTGAGATAGGGTTTATTGTTTTTGATATATGAGCAAACCACAAACCTTCCGTCCGCCGCGACGTGCGGTCTGCGGCCTTCGGAGATAAGTCCGGGCACGTTGCCCGGCAGCCAATAGTATGAACAATGCTTGCCGTCATCAGCAAGGAACTCGGCAACCACCACCGGCGGCGCTTCATCATTTGTAAAGGCTATAACCGGCGCCTGCAGCGCATCGCCTTTGCCGGGAACTGAAGCGGCTGCAGATTCCAACACCGCCGAGGCAAAAGCCTGGTCAACCTGATCAAGATCGATCTTGTAATAAAAAAGCTGTGATTCCGAACGCACGGCAAGATGCCCGAAAGCGGAGGAGGCAACGTCAAAGGCAGGCCCAGCATCGAGAGTATTCCACTCCCCGGCGATCTCCACCCTGGTTCCGGTTGAGATATTTGTCACCAGACATCTTCGCCCCGCCTCATCATCCACAAAGTACGCGGCATAGGGAGTAAGATTGTTTCTGAGACCTAAAGCGGACGCAAGGGTAGAATTCTGTTCGTTTGGGGAAATGGGTTTAACAGACCATGTCCCCCCTGTATCTGCAGAAAATCCATAAAGAGCCAGGCTTGTGCCGTCAACCTCGTCGGTGAACACCAGGTGCAGATTGCCCTCCCTGTCGGCGGCAATCTCATTGCAAGGCAGAGGCTGGTAACCCTCAAGCGGGATGGGATTACCGGCAACGTCGCCCACAATACGCGTCTCCTGGTACGTGAGATAGTTGTTCCTGGTTACGGTTAGGCAAAGAATACCCGATCCAGGATCGAATCCTGCGAACCTAACCTGTCCCAAATCATCTGTCCAGTTGACTCGGAACACTCGACCCTTCATGTAAAGACAAACCCTGGCTCCACTTACCGGTTTTCCCGCATCGTCATTGACGCCTATCCTCAGGGATCGTAAATCCAAAAACCAGTCAACCCCTTCGGCGAACCGCAAAGGTGTCCCGGACCATACCCGAAGGGACGGATCACCCAGAAGGTGCACGTTATAGGCTGTCCCCTGATCACCCACATCCTCAAAAGACTCTATCAAAGCCCACCCCAAAGACAGGGGTTCTGCCCCAGATGCAAATAGTGAGTTGACCAGGCTGGTGCCCAAATACCTGCCTGCGCTGCGGCTGACGTTATCGACCCCGCCGATAAAGGCAACCGCGCCTGCATAAGGGTTGCGCAAAAACTCGCAGGCGACGTTGCCGCCCAAAACGGAGCCGGGATCAACCCTGCGGGTATACTGGGCCACGGCGCAGGCCGCAGTGTAAAACACAGATTGCTTGTTTTTGCCTAAGCCGTTGTCAAAATGAGGGATGTCGGCAGCCAGGATGACGTTTTCAGGATAGGACTCCACCTTGTATGCCGTGCCGAACTGGGCCGCAGTGCCGTGATCCTGGTGATAGACGAAGTTGTAGCCGGATTGGAGTTGATTCTGTGCATTGGTGGCGCTCAGTTTCTCGCTGCCGAAAAACCCCTCACCCGAAAGCGGATTAAATAAACGCCACGCTTGACGGGATGGGTCAGATTCCCATACATCGGCCGCTTCATGAGCATTCACCAGACAACTGTAGTCGTGGTTATATTCCATGTCAGCCGCCATAAAAAGAGCGCGCTCCAGATAATTTTCGGCAGGCGGCGATTCCTCGTAGGTAATTATCTTATCAACCATTATCTCCGCTTCCTCCAGGGTCTGTGCAGGCAGACGTCCCACGGCCACGTCAGGCGTCCATTCTTCAACCCCCTTATCACCGGTCTCAATCGGCTGGCTGTAGGTTGACCAACCTGAAGCCGGTTGGCCGGCACAGGATGTTTTGGCAAAAACATTCTCACCCCCTTCTATCCCGACGAGCCAGATAAAATTTCTATCGTCAGGCAGCGAAGCCGCAGAAGGGTTAGAAGGCACCGACAACGAAACCAGTGTATCATCCCAGGTAAATCCGTAATCTGTGGAATAGAAAACCCTGGAACCGAACGCAAGAATGTGACTCTCCTGCGGCAAGACACAGGCCTGACTCACGTAAAACGAACCATCGGTCGTATCCGGTGAGGTTTCAACCCAACACGTTTCCGGATCGACTGACCTTGAGTATATTCTGTATCTTCCTTCTCCATAGCCGAATACGCAGCCACGACTTTCGCTGAAAAACGCACACCCGGAAAAACCAATGTATGGATAATCCTTACTGGCCCACTCCTCGGTGAAACTGATATCACCGGTTACAGAATCTACATCCAGCCGAATTATGGTGTTTATGCCTGCAGTCCATATGCAGTTTTGATCAATAACGTCAACCGTCTTCAGAACCATGTTTTCATAATCCAAGTAATCGGGAATGGACACTTCCTGCCAATTCATGCCGCCATCGGTGGTCATCAGAAAGAGAGGATAATCACCCTTTACCCCAACTGCCCAACCAAGATTATGGTGAAAATCAACATCGTATAAACAAGCAGCGCTGTCCGCTCCCCACGCAATCTCCCAACTTATTCCCCGATCACAGGAATAGGCCGCTCCAAAATCACCTGCCAGAATCCCCTTATTCTCATCGAGGAAGTACATATCGTATGCCGTCCCTATATCCAGGAAAGCGCATTGCTTCCAGTCAGTGCCGCCATTTTGAGTTGATACTACCACAGATCCCCCCTTACCCTTACCGCGTCCCACTATCCATCCATTCCAGCCGTCCACAAAGGATATTGCATCAACCCACATGTAAGTCTGGTACGGCTCTCCGTATACTCCATTGCCGTTCTCATCCCAGGCCGAATGGATATCTGATCCCGTTTCGTTGCTGCAATCGGCATAATAAAGATCGGTGAAGTTTGACCCGGCCATAGGTTCCCTGTAGCACGACTCCCTTACGGGTATGATGCCGTCGCCTCCGCCCAAGAGAATATGTTCGCATCCCTTACCTGTCTTTTCGCGAACAAACCCCAAAAGCCGGGCAGGGGTGTTGCCAATCTCCTCGATGGTATAGACCCCGGTAGAACAACCCTTCCGGGTCTTCCATTCTGCAAGACGCACAAACGCCGGTACGAACTCCGATGCGGTAACGATGGCCATCTTCTCCTTAGATGGCGTTGAGGAGAACCGACCGCCAGCATTCCATGTTTTTTTAAGACAGGTTGCCGCGTCCTCCGGATTCGCCACCAGACCCCCCAAGAGATGTTGTCTCTTAATTCGAGCAAAGGAATCACGCTCCACGTGCATGGTTTGCCTGAATACCTTGCTGGTTTCAAGCGCGATACCGATAGTGGTGTAGAGCTTGAGATTTCCCCCATAAGGATCGTACTGTACCGGGTAAAGTCTGACGGTAACGAGATGAGCGTCCGCACTTACGCCGTGTCGTTCGATGCGGGCGGCGATTCCCGGAGACTGCTGGAAATAATAGGACTTGTCTTCACTGACGAATCCACGATACTCTCCGCTCGTGCTGGGGTACTGCATGGGAAGCGTGCGAATCCCGCGAGCAACCACGGTTGAATCCAGGCGGGTAATCTTTATGGAAGTAACCTTTTCGTCAGGAGGAAGGATGAATTTTACGTCCTTCACCGGAAGAAAAGGAGCGCCTATGACAGGCGCGTCGTTAATGCAGCCCTTAAGCGAAACAATGCTATAGGTTATGCCGTGAATATCTCGTTCGGCAAGCTGCAAATCAGAAGGGCTGAAATGGTACACCCCGGATAATGCGGGCAACACCTTTCCAAAAGGAAGCAGGATAAGTATTGCAAGAAATCTAAGGTATATCTTCATAATAGACCCTCTTCAACCCCTCCGTAACGTGGCGTACTCACGATTCTTCCCCTTTCGGTTATTACGAGACTATAACCACCGTTCTTAACTTGTCAAGTTGCCGATCGTGCAGGGATGGTTGGTCGGGTACACAGACATGGGGGTAGTTATCCCTCCCCACCATAAGAGAAAATTTTGCCCAACTTATTCCTGTAGATGTATCGCAGAGACACCGCAATCATCTTTCGCAGAATCAATAAATAGGCTTCCTGTCCCTGGACATCCTGCGATAGTAAGCAGGAACCGTCCTGGGGTTAATTGTACGTCCGCTTCTCTTCAGGGCATTGTATTCTTCAGTGGAAAGCAGAAACATACGATGCTCTCCTGCAAGAGACGAGTTTATGTAAACTATTGCTTTTTTAAGTTCTCCGTAATTAACATCCCCGACGCGCCAGACTATGCACCAGTTCCTCAAACAGGATCCACTGTAAATATCCAGATCTTCCGGAGGTTCAAGTTGTTGAACGATGTACTCAATCTGGCGAGAGTTTTCCTCAGGTCGAGGCCCAAGTGTTAAGGCCAGAATATTACGCCTGGGAATGCAAGTAAACCCGGTATCCGGCAGCTCTAAGTATATCTGTCTGCTCCATTCGAACGCACTGCTTGGTTCACCGAACACACTGCCTAGTTCATGGTCTATTAAAACGTGTTTCTTCCCTTGTTCACGGAGAAGAGCAAGCACAGGCCAAAGTTCAGAACACAGGATTCCCGAATCAACATCAATAACAATTTCCGGCAGCACACTTTTTCCGTCAGAACTATCTTTAAACTCCACAGGCGTATAACCCTCGAGATATGAGGGAAGTTCAATCATTGTTACAGGATACCCATCTATTTTCAGACTACCGTTCTTATCAACCGCCAAGACCAAATAGCCGCTTAAAAACAGC
>JAUVJT010000164.1 GCA_030592225.1 Candidatus Stahliibacteriota bacterium
AATGGTGGTGGAAAGCCCTGCGAACGTGGAAAGCGCCAGGGCGTAGAGGACTTGAGAGTTCATCCTATACCTCCAACTCTATCCCCACCGGACAGTGGTCTGAACCCATAACGTCGGGCAGGATAAAGGCGGATTTCAGGTTCGATAGGAGATCGGGGGTGATAAAAAAATAGTCGAGCCGCCAGCCCACGTTGCGTTCGCGTGCGCCAAACCGCTGATTCCACCAGGTGTAGGCTTCTCGCTTATCTGGATAGAAATGACGAAAGGTATCAACGTAGCCGTGGTCCGTAAACCTGTCCAACCAGGCGCGTTCGGAGGGCAGAAAACCGGTGTGCTTCTCGTTCGCCCTGGGCCGGGCAATATCAATCTCCCTATGGGCTGTATTGAAGTCGCCGCAGAGAATAACCCCTTTTCCCTGTTTGCGAAACGACTCGGAAAGCTCCAGCATCCGCTCGCAGTATTCCAGTTTGTAGGGTACGCGGTAGTTGTCCTTGCTTCCGTTGGGAACATAGACGTTGAACAGCACGAACTCAGGGTAGTGCAAAATGATGAGCCTGCCTTCGTTATCGAACCGCTCTTCGCCTAACCCGTATTCTATCTTGTCTGGTGCATAACGAGTAAATGCGGCAGTTCCGGCATATCCCTTGCGCTTACCGCTGCGGTAGTAGGCATGATAGCCGGGAATGTCCAGAAGATCGGTTGAGAGTTGTTCAGTGTGCGCCCTGGTTTCCTGGATACCGAGGAAATCGGGCTTTGTTTTCGCAAACCAGTCGAGAAAACCCTTGCGAAGCGCGGCCCTGATGCCGTTTACGTTCCAGGAAAGAAGAGTGAGCTTGGACATAAGGATATGATACAGACGAGATGGGAGATTTCAAGTGCCGGTTAATGAAACCACAGATTGACTGCGTCGCAAAGCGTGCACAGATTTCCACGGATTAGAGATTGGAAATATGGAGGACGGACTCTCTAGTCCGTCAGGTCGCACAGGTTAGAGAACCTGTGCCACACACTCGAGCGGTGTTACGGTGTTGGGGTGTTATCTCGTTAAAAACCAGGAACGCATGTTCCTGGATATTGTGAAAATGCCCCGAAGGGGTACGGGTTATCGACCGAACTTGCGGACGAATTATCCCTCCGACCGCCGAGACGTTCTCTCGTCGGCCACCTCCCTTACTAAGGAAGGCTATTCCCTCCCCCTCAATCTTCTTCCACCAGGGAGGGGGGAATCCAAAACTAGCACCTGAGCGCTAATTCCCCTCCCCAGCGTGGGAGGGGTCGGTGCCTCGAAGAGACACCGGGGGAAGGGGGGGCGAATTCCCCTCCCCCTACCCCCCTCCACCGAGGAGGGGGAATTAATATAAAGATTAAAGTGCAAAATGAAAAGTGGTCGCTCGCAATGACAACCCCTCACCGCAACCCTCTACCCGACACTAGACGGTAGTGCAGGCGGGGGGTACACGTCCCGAAGGAAAAGGGAGTTCTGTGAAAATCTGTGAAATCTGTGGTTTTAGAATTCGCGTATGTTCACGGCACGGCGATTCGGATATCGGAACACCCTGCTCTCTCAGGTACACCTGATGTTGACAACCCTGGGAGCCCGCGTAGAATTCAGCTACGGTTGCCCGGCTAGCTCAATTTGGCAGAGCGGCGGATTCTTAATCCGTAGGTTATAGGTTCGATTCCTATGCCGGGTATTTCAAAATCAAGGGGGGTACTATCCCCTCTCATAAATCCAAGGAGGTCGTATGAACCAGGAACTTTCCACCCAGGACCAAAAACGCGCTCGCTTTGAGACGACGATTGACATCGTCTACCTTCTGACGCTCCTCTCCCTTTACGTGGGGGCGGTTCTCTCCCCCATCATGGGCATCATCTATGCAATACTCTTAAAATCCGGTTCACTAACCGATCGCGGTAAAAAAATCGGCAAAACCTGCCTCATCATCGCCCTCATCAGTTTAGGCGTGTGGGTTCTGTTTTTCATCATCATAATCATCGTTGCCGTAATAGCTTCTGCCGCCTAGTATTGAGCATGAACACAACGTCTCCGGGGGTACGAGGGAAATCTGCAATACTTCTCCTGCTGTTGGCCGCAACGATTATTGCATCAGAACCTTACTGGATTTACCTCACAGATAAAGGCCATGGACGATCTGCAGACCTTCTTACGGTTTCCGCCCTAACCGCAGAGCGCCGTCTGGTTTCCAAGCTTGGAGCCGCGGCAGGATTTGAAGACATACCCCCCCATCCCTCCTACCTGCGTTTAATTGAAATATCGGGCGGGCTTATCCGTACCCGCTCGCGCTGGCTCAACGCGGCAAGTGTAAGACTGCCATTCTCAGACGCTCAGGTTGATTCCTCGATTCTGCTTAGTCTGCAGAAAATGCCTTTTGTAAAAGCAATTACCCCGGTAGCTACTCAGGTTCAGGAATTTCCCGTTAACCAGACCCTTGGCAAGGAACCAATAGAGCCGAAGCATTACGGCAGCACCTATGCCCAGCTTGCCCTGTTGAACGTACCCCAGGTTCACAACCTTGGTATCTTTGGCGAAGGCGCGCGCATAGGTTTTCTTGACTCGGGTTTCAAGCGCGACCACACCGTGTTCAGAACGGTGCGCCTGCAGGCCGAGCACGACTTTGTCACCGGCGACGACGTGATGCTGCAGAAGAGCACGACTGCCGACCCGACGGTGCAAAACTACGAAATGGTTCAGCAGCCGGAACTGCACACCGACAGGCTGTTCTTTATCGCCGACTCCACCGATCGCAACGCCGCCACGGTTCGTGTTCTGTACGCAGCCCGTCGAGAAGGCAACGTCTGGACAATCATCCCCCTTTCCAATGCCAGAATGACGACCACCGAAGGCATCGTGCGTTCCTACGCAATGGACTCGCGTGCAGATACCACCCTCGTTGTGTGGGAATCGGGCAGCACGAGCAACTATAAGCTGAGGCAATTAAGGTACAGCGTGCTTACCCCGGAAGGCCTGACAGATTCTGAATATCTGCAAGGAACAACTTCGCGTAATCCCTTTCTTATCTCCGAGGATGACACCACCAGCCTTCTCTTTTACGTAATGAACGATGGAGAAATTCGCATGAATCGTGCGGTGTGGAATGAAACAACCGTCAGTTGGTCAGGTGACAGCGACGTATTTACCCCGGGCGGGATACTCGATCAACCAAAAGCAACAATCTCAGGCGATACCTTAATAGTTGCCGCGCTGGACCTGACCACCGGCAGCTTGCATCTTACCCGCAGCCTGGACCGTGGACAAAGTTTCTCACTAATCTCATCGCCGGTAGACGAAGAGGTGGTTGCGTTTGATATGGACGGCAACTACCTGATTGTCGCATTTGCCGATACCGACGCGGGCGGTTTCCGTCTTGCCTCGTATGAAACCACCGACGCAGGGCTAAGCTGGACAGGCGCGGCGCACGAAGAGGTCTACTCAACCATCGGCAGCCTCGATCTTCTCGCCCTGGGCGGAGGAGGACTGCAGGTGGTATTCGAGAGCGCCGGTGAAGTGTTCCTGACCAGCAGTTCCGGGGATATAACCTCATGGAATATACCTTCCTCGCTCGCTGCCGAGTTCTGCTATCAACCTCACCTGTCATTCAATGCAGACGAAGTTGAGGTTATCTGGACCATGCGAGGCGACGATAACACCGATTATGATCCCGACGAGGACGGCTACGACATCGCGGGCAACAGTCAACCCGCACACGGTTCGCGCACCGCGGCGCTTGCAGTAGGCTACCAGGGACGCTTCTACATTGGCTCAGCGCCCGCTGCACAGCTTTACGTGGCCAAGACTGAAAAACACATAAACCGCTACGGTTCCAGCTACGAGATGCGCATAGAAGAAGATACCTGGGTACAGGGTCTTGAATGGCTGGAACGCAGCGGGGTGGATATTGTAAATTCCTCTCTTGCCTACGGCGACTGGTATTCAAACGATGAACTCGACGGGCAGACCTCCCCTGCATCCAGGGCGGCGACCATGGCGGCAAATCGAGGAATGCTGGTAGTAAACGCGGCAGGCAACGTGAAATCCAGCGTTAGTTACGTAAAACCTCCTGCCGACGCTTACGGCATTCTTACGGTAGGCGGGGTAGACACACTTGGGAACTGGTGGGAACAAGGCCTTAAAACCTCAGGAAGCGCTGTGGGATTGCCCGACGATGGCCGCATTAAACCCGAACTGGTTGCGCCCGCATCAGGGGTTTACGTCATAGACGTTGACGACACCATCAGTCGCTACTACTACGGCAACGGAACCTCTTACGCCGCGCCACTGGTGGCGGGAATCGCAGCGCTCATGCTTCAGGTGCACCCCGAGTACCGGGGCAACCCCGACACCATCATCTCGATTCTGCAGCAAAGCGCATCCAACTACTCCTCCCCCAACGACACCATGGGCTACGGCATCCCTGACGCCTACCAGGCAATTTTGCCACTGCCTGAGACCATAGACACCTTCTCGCGCAACGAACTGCTTGCCCCATATCCCAATCCATTCCATCCCGGCTCACAGGACTGCGTCTACTTCCCGTTTCGTCTTAACAAGGCATCAACGAGAATCACGCTGCGAATCTTTACCCTGAGCGGGGAGTTGGTTTGCGAAAAGTCGCTTGCCCCCATGCAGGCGGTGAACCCTGACGACGACGAGATTCCCATTGGTACGTATGAAGATGCCGCCGAGCTTACGCAGATGGGCGCTTACTGGGACGGCCTGGCCGCAAACAGTCAACGAGCGGCGTCAGGTTTGTACCTCGTTGTCCTTTCCACCCAGTACGGACACCACACCGGCAAGTTTGTTTTGATGAGATACCCCGTAACACACTTTCCGAAGGGAGAGGGGAACTTCATCAAAGGGAGAAGGGAG
>JAUVJT010000141.1 GCA_030592225.1 Candidatus Stahliibacteriota bacterium
ATAGCATTTCCGTAGACTTGTCGGTCATGGTAAGGTTTAATCAATCAACGCAGGCTTCAGATTATCTGCACGTCCCGCTCGGAGTTTTAGGAAGTAAACTGCGTCGCAGGTATTATATCTCCGTAACACGTCATAATTAACGATTCTTATGCAAAGAACCGCAGCCTACCAGTTTTCGCCCAACATCTCGAAGTGTGCCTGGGGATGGACGCAGGCCGGGCATTTGACAGGGGCCTCCGCGCCTTCATGCAGATACCCGCAGTTGCGGCAGCGCCACACCACCGGTTTGTCGCGCTTGAATACCCGACCGGTCTCGATATTGGCAAGGAGATCGTTGTAGCGCTTCTCGTGCTGTTTTTCGGCCACCGCGATTGCCTCGAACACCACCGCGATTTCTTCAAAGCCTTCCTCGCGGGCAACCCTGGCGAACCCCGGATACATCTGGGTCCACTCGTGGTTCTCACCGCCTGCAGCGGCTTTCAGGTTCTCGGCGGTGGTGCCGATTACTCCTGCCGGAAACCCTGCCGCAATCTCCACTTCGCCGCCCTCGAGGAGCTTAAACAGGCGCTTGGCGTGCTCTTTTTCCTGATCCGCCGTCTCTGCAAAAATTGCCGAAATCTGCACGTATCCATCTTTCTTGGCCTGGCTTGCAAAGTAGGTGTAGCGGTTGCGGGCCTGAGACTCGCCGGCAAACGCGGTCAGGATGTTTCGCTCGGTTTTTGTTCCTTTTAAGCTTGCCATTTGCTCTCCTTATTGTTGATTTTGTTCGTTTTTGCTAAATTTTCCAATCTTCTACCGAAGGGAAACGACCGAATGGGAGTTTCAATCTTCAAATTCATCACCAATAGGCCGCTTCGTACTCGACACCCGACGGGGGTGCAGGCGGGGGCGCGTTGCGTTGGTCTCTGACAGTCTCCTGATATACTCTCAAAGCAGACGGGTCTTTTCTGTTGGCCGAGGTGTCTTCACCACGAGCACGCGGAAGGTTGCCTCTGTCTCGTTAATCAGACGATGGGGTATTTTTGCAGGGCTTTCAACCAGGGTGTCAGCCTCAACGTCAAGGCGCTCATCGCCGACCTCGACCGTACCCTTGCCTTCAAGCACGTAGAAGAATACGTCCACAGGGGTAATGTGACGGCGCAGTTTCTCGCCTGGTTTGAGCGTGATGTGCAAAGCCTGGGCGTGATCGGCGTCATGCAGCTTGCGTACGTCCACGCCGTGCGAATTCTGCGCGAGTTCGACTTCGGTTGGTTTTGTTGCCTTAATCATGTCCGTTTGCTTTCGGGTTATTCTTTAAGTGTTAAATCAAGCCCCCCCTCAGAGGGAGCTTAGTTTCTCTTTAAGAACTGTTGAATCCTAAGCGTGTTAGCTCGCGTCTATACGTTCTACTAATCATCCACGAGTTCTTTCGGGATAGGTTTACCTTCATACTCGGAAAGCAGTTCAAAAAGTTTCATTTCAGCTTCAGGTTCTGTATCAATACTGTGGGCAAGATTTATGCAACGGAACCCTTCAGAACTTCGTCCAAGCACTAGAGCAACGAATTGATTATCTACAGACTCGTATGCCAAGAGGCCAATCAGGTCCTTGTTGGGTCCTTTGCCCACATAAGCTCTGATTTCTTGAGCTATCCCTGGTATGTTTCTTGGGATAGGTAGAGACTCCAATTCATCCTGGTCTTTTACAACACGATAATTGTCGCGCATATTATGCTCCTTTAGTTCGCTTACTTTAACTCGGCGAGTTGCTTAGAAAGCAAGGTAATATGAGAGAGTTCCTGCTTGATGATAGCGGAAACTCTGTCCGCACCCAGTCTGTCCGCACCCAGTCTTTCCGGCACCATCTCCCTGATGCCGGTGTAAAATACGACCGACTCTTTTTCCATGCCGATGGCTATTTTGAGAATCTCTTCCATCGATTCTGAGCCGGTCAGGGTTTTGGAGGGATCTGTGCTGTGATCGAACACGTTGCCGTCGGCAACCGCCCGCAAATATCCTGCCGCCTCGTGGGAGGGGTCCATATCCCTGGATTCTCGCTCCTTGGGGTCAAGCGCCGCCTTCATCTCGGCAAAGGTTTTCTCGTGACCATCTTCCATTTCGGCCAGGCCGGTGAGAATGTTACGGTGCTCCTCTTCGGCTGCGTTTTCAGCCGCCTTGCGGTAGAAGTTTGCGCCGTTGCGCTCTATCTGCTCTGCGATTTCCAAAATCTCTTCTGCGTTGAACGTTATACCCATTTTTTACTCCTTTATGCCTGGGTTAATCCAGGGTTGATTACCTGGGCGCTTGCAATCAGCGGTCTTGCACCCATCTCCTTATCCAGCATGAAAAGTCCCTGCTTGCTGTCTTCCACCATCTTGAGTTTTTCGACAGCCTTCAGTGTCTGGTCTTCTTCCTCTATCTGCTCTTCGATGAACCAGTGCAGAAGACCGATGAGCGCAGCATTATCCTTTTCTTCACGGGCAAGGTCTACCAGGTCGTTAATCATCTTGGTGACCTTAAGTTCATGTTCGTATGCGGCTCCAAACGCTTCGACCGGTGTTGACCATTTGCCTTCGGGTTTTGCGATGGCATAAAGTTCTACCTTGCCGCCGCGTTCCAGGACGTGGTTGTAGAAACGCATGGCATGACTCATCTCTTCAAAGGCCTGCGATTTCATCCAGGCGGCGAAGCCTTCCAGGTTTTGACCCTCGAACCACGCGCCGATTGCGAAATACAGATAAGCGGCGTAAAGTTCGGCGTTTAGCTGCTTGTTAAGTCCGTCCTGCATCTTCTTGCCGATCATCTATTCCCCTTTCCACAGTCCATGCTTGTTGCAGTGCTCGCGGGCCGCTATCTTCTCCGCATCTATCTTGAACAGAACCTCGGGCGCGTCGCCGGGCTTCAGGTGCTTGCGGTAGACCCTGCCCGTATCGTCTGCAATCTCGATCCATTCAATGAAGTGCTCTTCTTCCATGGGGTGAAGGGTAGAGCCGACGGTGACCTTGAATCCTCCATCAATTTTTTCGATCATGGGAACGTGCTTTTCTAGCTTGTAGTCGGCGGTCTTCTCGTCGGCAAGCTTCATGGGAACGCCACAGCACACAAGCTCGCCAGCGCCTTTATGAAACACCTCCACAATGTTCCCGCACACCTCGCACTTGTAGACTTGAAGCCTTTCGGTCATTATGTCTCCTTGGTTTTTTACTTGTTTTTACCCGGATCTTTCTTAAGGCAGAGGAACCAATCCAGGCAGTGGTAGTCGTCCCCGGCTTTTTCCACGCGTTCGGCGGCGGCACCGCAGGAACCAGGAGGCGGCACTATCACCTCCCCGCCCGGCTGCCAGTTGGCAGGGGTGGCTATATTGTACTCGTCGGTACGCTGCAGGCTTATGAGCAGGCGCTTGATTTCTTCCATGTTGCGCCCGTTGCTTAAAGGATAGTAAAGGATTGCGCGTACTATGGCGTCGGGGTCGATAATAAACACCGCACGTACCGCCTGAGTGGTGCTTGCCGCAGGCTGAAGCATGCCGAATTTCTTTGAAACTTCCATGGTAAGGTCGCTTATGACCGGGAAGCGAACCTCGACGTTCTTCATACCCTTATATTCAATCTTTTCCTTGATGGTTCTCAGCCAGGCGATATGGCTGAAGGTGCTGTCAATGGAGAGTCCCAGAAGCTCGGTATCCAGCGCTGCAAACTCTTCCTGCATAGATGCAAAGGTCATAAACTCAGTGGTGCACACCGGGGTGAAGTCCGCCGGATGCGAAAAGAAAACAACCCACTTGCCCTTGTAATTATCAGGAAAGCTGATTGGCCCCTGAGTGGTTTCGGCCTTAAACGAGGGAGCCTTCTCGCCGATGAGCGGCATCCTTAACTCGTTATGACACTCACACTCTTCTTTGTGATCAGACATGCTGCCTCCTTGGTTTTATTACGTGACATAACTATAGGACATCTCAAAGTCATGTCAACCCTTTTTTTCGTAGTTAAGTGTGAAAAGGGCTTTTAATCATCGGCTTAATTATAGTATTTTTATAGGGTATGTCAAGGTGATTCGAGATAATTGGGTGCAGCAGGACAGGGGCGCGCGTATAAGGCTTGCCTGGTTGAATCTTGTAGGGGCGACGCCTACCCTATGAGCGCATAATGCGTTCAAGGGGCACACTGTGCGTCGCCCTGCATCTAACGCGTCAGCACAAACTTGGCGTTCGCCGAACGCTCCGCAATCTCTGCATGGATGAAATAAACCCCTGCCGCCAGCCCGGTCGAGTTGATCGGCACCGCGTGCTCGCCCGCCGTAAACGCCCCTGACGCAAGACACTGCACCCTGCGGCCACAGGCGTCGTAGAGATTAACTGAGATTGAGCCTTGCTCAGGCAAGCTGAAATGAACTGAAGAGCCATGAACTTCAAGATTGAAGGGGTTTGATGCAGCCGGGCGTTCGGCAATCCCACTACCGGTCAACGGTTCGGTACTCTTGGCGTGGTATACATGCCCGGTATCATCTTCTTCACCGTAGACACAATCCACGTATATGATGTGTCCGTATCCATCAGGATCAATTGCTAAGAAGTGATTGTCATCAGGGGTCTTTTCCTGATCTCCTGTAGAGGTCACTTGTTCCCGATTCCAAGCGCCTGTAGTCTTGCTCCCCAAATATATTTCACAAGTCATCGGTTCTGCTCCTTCGTCAACGACAACCCATGCAATGTGAGGGGAACCTTTGGGATCGAGTGCAATTGAGGAGTAAATCGGCCAGAGATCCTCTTTAGTGGTATCTGAAACAATTTCGTACTGCCATGCTCCGCCTTCGTTGGTTAGATAGGAGACGAGAGATTCTCCCGGATTACAAGCCAGGTGAAAATAACCTTCGGAATCAGTAGCAGCAGAGACGTAGTCTCCGCTTGATTCGAATATATTTTCAAGAGCCCAGTCGGGATTTGCTAATAAGGATGATTGATATGCGTGCCATAATCCTCCTGGTCCATCATAAAAGACGTGAGGAGAGTTGTTTAGATCGAAAGTGAAGTCTGCTGAATAGGCATCTCCAAAACTATCCGTAACCAACTCGGTGTGAGTACCTTCTTCATCAATCCATCCGTAAAAAAGTTCATTCCATTGTTCACCCCAGTGGACGTAGATGAAATGAATGTTATCTTCATCATCTAATTTGATTACTGGGACGTCCAGGTCTCCGGTATCTTCCACCAGAATAGACATCTCGAATATCCCGCTGGTGTCAGTGGCCAGGTAGATATCCATCGGGAAATCCCGATCAACGTCATTGTTTGAAAAGACAATGTAGGCATTTCCCTCCGAATCGTAATCCAGGCTGTACCATCCATAAAGATGTGATATACCCTCAATTACCCACGATCCGGTGGCGTTTGATGCATACATCAAAGAATCTTCGGTTTCCCCATACTGGTAATAAGCAGTACCGGTGTTGCCTTGATAGTCAAGGGCAATCACCGGCCAATCGTTCCAGTACTGGTCTCCGGTCGTCACCTGCTCGATATCCCACTCCACGGCAGAGAGCAAAAGTACCCCTGTCAGAAGGGCTAAAACGGTCTTTCTCATGGTCAACCTCCTCGGTTGGGTTTTTATGCAATAATAATAGGTGATTGACCACGAGATCGGAGTAAGTATAATAGGATTAGATGGGACTATTATC
>JAUVJT010000235.1 GCA_030592225.1 Candidatus Stahliibacteriota bacterium
GAGGTAGCGGTACTGATGCGGGTTTGATCAACCAGCCCGAACCCAATGTCGCGGGCTTTTTGCCTGGCTGTTGTTCGGGCTCTTACAATGTCCGCTTCTTCCTTAATCTCGATTACTGTCATCTGCGTTGCCTTCTGCTTCCTCCCGTCCTGTTTCGCTATCTGCGGTTTCTTTTCTCAGTACGTTTTTAAGCAGTTGGTAGCCCTGGTCAATATCCAGGGCTGTGTGTATTCCCCGCAGTGAGAGTCCCAGCTCCACCAGGGTGATGGCCACCGCCGGCTTCATGCCCACGATCACGATCTCTGCGTCCAGCGTAGACGCCATTCTGGCCGTGTCCGCAAGGGTGCGGCCGATGAAGGAGTCCACCATCTCCAATGCCGATATGTCGATGAGCACTCCCTTGGCCTGAGTCTCGGAGATACGGGTGAGGATATCGTACTGAAGCTGTTCCGCCATGCGGTCGTGCAGATCGATCTGGATGGAAACCAGAAGAAAATCCTTTAGTTTAAGGATGGGGATGGAGTTGGTGTGGAGCATGTCAGTCGGTTTGCTCTTCGGTGATCCTCAGATGCAGTTTGCTGAAGGCCAGCTTCAAGCCCTCGCCCAGATTGGACAGGGTTTCTACCCCGGCAAGATCAACCCCCAGATGCACCATGGTCTGCGCCACTTCCGGGCGTATGCCGGTGATGAGGCACTCCGCGCCCAGAAGCTGGACCGCGGCTACCGTCTTCAACAGGTGATTGGCTACCGCCGAGTCAATCGTCGGCACGCCGGTGATGTCTATGATGGTTACTTTGGTTTGGGTCGCTGCGATATCCGTCAACAGAGCCTCGGTGAGTTTTTGCGAACGTCTGGTATCCAGAGTCCCGATAAGGGGCAGCACCAGTATTCTATCCCACATCTTGATGATAGGGGTAGAAAGCTCCTCAATCGCCTTGCGTTGCTGTTCTATAAGCTCGAGTTTTTCCTCAAGATCATGAGCCTTTTGTCGGCTTTGATTTACCTCCTCGCCCATATCAGCGATCAGGAGATTTATCCCTGTTTCCACGGCTGCTAGTGCATCTATAGCTTCCGGGTCAATCTCAATCTGGGTGTCGAAATCGCCATATGCCGCTTCAGCAATGACTTCTTCCATCCTCTCAATTCGATCTTCCAGGTTCTTTATCTCTTTCGATTTGTTCATGTTTACTCCTTCGGCGAACTGATTTATTACTTTTTATCCTTTTTCTTTTCGGTTTTCAGCCAGACAAGGGCTTCCTCTTCAGTTGCGAAGAACTTGGTGTTTCGTGTTTTTCCTGCCGCCACCAGTATGATCTTGACAAGCATTCGGAGCCCTGGCTTAGCCCCCCATAAGCCTATTCTATCCCATTGAATCGCGGGGGCATTTTCACGCAGGGACCTGCGAGTCTCTTTAGATGGAAGATCCTGGGCGGCTTCGGCCACGTAGGCAAGCAGATAGCGTTTTTGCTCATCTGTGAAATTCTTATCTACATAGTCGAAGAATCCTGAGGTGTCCTCAACGTCGAACTTCTCAAAGATCTCCGCTCGCATTATTCCGTTATCTTCATCGTACCAGATTTTGTATTTCATTTTATTCTCCTTTTAGCGATTAAAGGTTTACTCGCCTACGAGAAAAGCGAGTTTTTACGCATCGTCGAATTCGGTTCAGGACACGCAGCTAACGCTGTGCTCCATTCGTCTACGCCTGCGCTTCCATACTTATAAAAAGGGACGTAAATATTGTAGTTATTTTCCGCCCCTTGTCAACCCCAACAGTTCTTGTTGATTTTGGAATTTCGCCTTGGACAATACTTGACAAGTATAAGATTTTGTTTATACTGAATAGTGGGTCAAGGGTCTAATCCCATTGAAATGGAGGGCGCTTCGGGTGTATTCCGAAGAGGGCCAGCAAGGATTGTTAATCCTGAAGCAGGGATTTGCAATTCTGAATCTTGATAGCCAAGGAGGATTAAATGATAAACACAAAAACCAAGTATGCGCCCGATGCGGATTTTTTTCGCGATTTGAGGCAAGGTATACGTACTTTTATTGAAGCGGGTACCGAACAACCGGATACGGATGGTAAGTTCAATGAGCTGGCCCTTCGTTTGTTTGAATACCAATACAATACGAACGAACCTTATCAAAAATACTGCCAGAAACGCGGCGTCGCTCCTGGAGAAATCAACTCCTGGGCCGATATCCCTGCCGTTGCCAGCAATGCCTTTAAGGAAATCCCTTTATGTAATTTTCCGCCTGAGCAGGCGGTAAAGGTATTTCTGAGCAGCGGCACCACCAATCCGGAGAAACGGTCAAAGGTGTATCTCAACGAAGTGGGAATGGAATTTCTGGATCTGTCCTATGAGAAATCGGTCGAGGCCTACTTCTACGCCTCCCCTTTTGAGAAGTTCCATGCCCTGCTGATGACGCCTTCCCCTGACTTGCTGCCGCACGATGCGGTAATACTCCATGCACCAAAGAAAATCATAGAGAATCATCATATCGGCGAACCGCAGTTCCTTATAAGTCGTGCAGGCTTAGACAGCGAGGGTCTCGTTAAAAGATTCAGGCAGGCGGAAGATGACGGCGAGCCGGTAATGATTCTGGGCGCAACCTTTGGTTTTGTGCACTTCTTTGAGTATTGTCTCGAGAACAATCTTTCTTTCAAACTCC
>JAUVJT010000072.1 GCA_030592225.1 Candidatus Stahliibacteriota bacterium
AGGGAGTCGAGTTCCGCGGCGACCTCGGCCTCGGCAACCTCGCCTGTCTGCATCTGGAGCCTGCGCAGGAGTATCAGCGCTTCCCAGTTTGCGGGGTATTCCTTCAACTCCATTTCCACCAACTGGCGAGCGCGGTCGAGCCTGTTAGCTAACGGATCAAGATAAAGCGTTGCATGCAGACGATTTGCGTCGCGGCGCGGCTTGCCGGATTTCTCGTAGATAAGAGTGGCGAAGAAGAGGCCGTCATCATCGGCAAGAGGTTTCTCCTCATCTTCTATCTTGTAGGTAAGGATGATTGCATCCTGTGGGACGGTATCGGAAAAGCTCCACCCGTCCTGGGTGGATTTGCCCGGCAGCACTTCTATCAGCACCGTATCCGGGGTATAGGCGGCCAGAAGCATCACCGGGTTGCCAGACTCGTAGGCAAACTCTTCGAGCGTCCACGAAACCTGCTGTCCTGCCATGGGTTTTTCAGGGTTCGATACAAGTCCCTCCGCTCCGAAAACGAGGCCTGCAATCAAGCCCAAAAGCGCAATTTTCTTAAACACGTGTCCTCCATAGACTAAGTAAGATTTATTTGGTGATTATAGGTCACGCGGACAGAGTGTCAACCGTGATTCCCTCTACGCTCTTATAGTGACTCCGAAAAGGGAAAGGGATTTACATCTTTGGTTGCACATCCAGGGGTAGAGAGAAGCGCACTATCTCGGTGGCGGTCCAGGCCTCAAAGGTGATGGATGCCTTAAAATCCTGCATACTCAGCTTGCCGCTTCCGGGTCTGATGATTATCTGAAGTTCTTCGCCCGGGGCAATGGCGCTTTGGGGAAGCTCGAATTTCATGAGCATCTCAGGTATCTCTATAATCTCAAGATTATACGTTATCTCCGTGGGGTTGCTCAGGGTGAGTATCACCTCGTCCGGCATGGAGTCCAGACGGTTGAAGTTAAGGCCGTGGGGGTCTACTTCGAGGGGGATGCGCTTGTAATCCTTGTGCAGGCGGGCGGTTATGTTAACCATCAGCAGGGAATCAACCGGATCATTGGACCGGATGAACACCCACTTGACGCGATTTGCAAAAAAGCCCCTGGTGTCGAAGATTAAATCGAACGAGGCGCTGTCCCCGGGCGCAATGAGATTTTTCCTCAGATTGGTGGTGGTGCACCCGCAGAAGTTGCGGATTTTCGTGATTTGCAGGGGTGCGTCACCCCGGTTGTACAACCAGAAGGTGTGACGGTAATCTTTGGTTACCAGCGCGTGGCCGAAATCAAAGCTGTGCTCGGAGACATCAATCTTCGGTCCTGCCGCAAGTCCCAACAAAAGAATCAAAGAATACATTTCTAACCTCCTTTACTTTTGATAGTTACCTCTCCATCCCTGCGCCATATCAACGCCGCCCATATCAGGGCGAACATGATAAGTATGCCTGCCACGGCCAGCAGCACGTAGGTGAACTCTACCTTTTCCGCGATAAATCCTGCCGGAACCGCGGTGACCAGAAACGCGAAACTTGCAAGCATCTCGCGCCAGGCGAACAGCCTGCCCCGCGCCTCGGTCGGGATGCGTTCCTGGATGATTGTATCCTGGCTGATGTTGATTGCCGAGAAAAATATCCCGGCCGCGAACACCACCAATCCCATGATTGCGGCCATAACCAGGTTAAGCGTGGCGTCGGAAAGCACCTTCTCAAGGCCGATCACTATGTAGGCTCCCCCGCCGATAGCGAACATAAATCCAGTCAAGACATAGCTTACAATAATCATCTGATGTTTGCGGAACGCTGAGCCGAAAAGTCCGGTAAGCAGGGGACCCAGGAACATGCCGCCGGCGGCGGCCACGGCCAGAAGGGTTACGCCGATGGTTCCCATGCCTAAGGTCTGCTGTATGGTGGGGACTATCACCGTGAACGCCACGCCCGAGACGAAGAACAGCGCCACGATCGAGAGCATGACGAAACGCATCATTTGGGTGGAGGTCATAAGCCGGACACCTTCCTTGATCAGCCGGAAGTAGCTTGAGAGCTTTTTGCCAGTTTGCGCCACCGCATCCGCCGCGTGAAGCGCGATGGGCCTCTCGTCTACCTTGATAAACAAAATCAGCACGAACGAAACCACGTAGGTTATGGCGTCCACAACGAATCCCAGGCGCCAGCCTATCCAGTGCACCAGGAAGCCGCCTGCAAGGGTGCCGATGCCGGTTGCCGCTCTGAGTATGGTCAGGTTGGCAGAGTTGGCCTGCAGCAGCTTGTTTTTGTCTACAATCAGAGGTATTATTGCAAGGCGGGCGGAGGCAAAGAAGAAACCGAAAACGTAGACCACCAGGGCCACGCCAAGCATCCAGATGAGGTGGCCGGAGAAAAAGTAGACAAAGGGCAGGGCGAGGATCAATAACGCGCGCGCCGCATCGCCCACCAGAAGCACCCTCTTTTTCCTCCACGAATCAATGAACGGGCCGGCCACCGGTCCCAGTAATATCGACGGCAGGGTGAATATCACCGCGATGCCGCTAAACGCGGCGAAGCTGCCGAAGAACTCTGCACCCAAAAGCTCGATGAACGCCATCTGGGTGAAGCGATCGCCTATCTGGGATACCATGTTGGCGATAACGAACAGGGTAAAGTTGCGGTTGCGGAACAGCCTGAAAAAAGCCCTCGCGTCTAGCTTTGCAACAGCACCCTCCTTGCTTGCTCCACGTCCTTGCGAACCTGCGTCTTAAGATCGTCCAGGCAAGCGAACTTTGTGTCAGGCCGCAGTCTTTCCACGAAACAAACCACGGGCTTTTCATCCTTTGCAGGCAGAGCGTCGATAAGATGAACCTCGATCTTATGCGCAGAGTCCCCAAAGGTGGGGCTTGCCCCTATGTAGCACACGCCTGGATGCTTGTCTCTGCCGAACCTTACCGCGTAGATGCCGTTAGGCGGCACAAGTTTATTGGGGTCATGCGCCTGCATGTTGATTGTGGGGGTATCCAGAAGCGCGCCTGCTCTGCCCAGTCCCCGCGATGGTTCACCTGCTATCTTATACTCATATCCAAGCAGGGTGTTTGCCCGGCGGATGTGTCCCAGGAGAAGCAGTTCTCTTATCCTGGTGGCGCTTACGGCCTCCGCATCCATACGCTCCTTGGGCAAGGCCATAACCTGGAGACCTTCGGTTGCCTTAAGCGTCCCCACGTCGCCTCTGCGCTTGCGTCCGAAATGAAAACCCTCGCCGACGGTAACGAACCTGACCTCACGATCAAAGAGGTGGGATTCGATGAACTCCTCCGGCTCCATGTTGACCACCTCGCCGAAGTCCAGAAAAATCACCTCGCTGACTCCGCTGGAAAGCAGTAATTCTTTCTTCTCCCGGGGGGTGGAGAGTATGAAGTGAAAATGGGGGTTGAAGTATAGGGAGGGGGGCGGATCGAAGGTTATGGCAACCGGTTTCAATCCCCGGGCTTTTGCTTCGCCCAGCAGGGTCTTAATCAAAGCGACGTGTCCGGTATGCACCCCGTCAAAGGTACCTATTACTGCAGCCAAAGCCGAGGTATTGTCAGCCGTCTGTGTCTGCATCGTTATAAATCAGGCGTTTTGACCACAGCATCTGCTTGCGCGGTTCACATAAGAAGGCTTTGCTGTGATCTGTCGAGTAGATGATGGATAAGGGGGTCTCAAGAAGCGCAGTATCTATTCCCCTGCTCACCGGTTTGCCTTGCAGGAACCTTTGGGCAACGTCGGCATCAACCTCGCAATTGGGCAGGTGATTTAAGAGAATCTGGATGGGAATCATAACTTTCTTTATACTCTCAACACTGATATTGTCGAGTCCAATGGCCCGGTTGAGTTTGAAGTCTCCGATACTGGTACGGGTCAGAGCGGCAAGCGAGGCGGGTAATGCCAACTCCCCGCCTATCTCCGCGGCCAGTGAACGGATGTAGGTGCCTGATGAAACCCTGGTGCGGATGCCAATCAACGGGTTCTGCCAGGACAGGAGTTCTATTTCGTGGATGGTGATCTCTCGCCGGGGCAGCTCGAACTCCTCGCCTTGCCTTGCCATATCATAAGCCCTGCGTCCTGCAACCTTGAGCGCCGAGTACCTGGGAGGGCGCTGCATCCGGGTGCCGGTGAGTTTATCGAGAGCGCTGCGGATGGCGGGTTCGTCAAGCGGGGGAACTTCGGATTCCTCTGTGACCCGACCTTCGGCGTCCAGGGTGTCGGTGGCGATTCCCAGTCTCACCTGGGCCTGGTACTCTTTGGTAAAATCTTTAAGAAGATGCTGTACCCGGGTTGCCTCGCCGGCAAGGATTAACAGCAGACCTTGAGCCGCAGGGTCGAGCGTGCCTGCGTGCCCTAATTTTTTGTCCTTGCCGAGCACGAGCCGCAGCCTGCGAATCACGTCAAAAGAACTTATTCCCGGGGGCTTGTTAATGGGTATGCCGCCTCGCAGGTTTTTACAATAAACGTCCACCGCGACCTCCACTGGGGATTGTAAGGGTCAGGAGCCCAAAGACTTGAGGTAAGCCTTGGTTTCGGTAATCACCCTGGTTTTCCCGTCTTCGTATAGGGCTTTCATTCTGGCGCCCGATGCCACAGGGTGACCTCCTCCCCCGAAGCGAGCCGCCAGCTTGTTTACGTCCACCCCGCCCAGGGAGCGGAAACTCATTCTTATTACCCCCTGCTCGCGCATCTCGCGGAAAAAGATGGCCACCTTTATGCCGGGTATCGAAGAGGGATAGCGAATAAAGCTGTCGGTATCGTGCTGGTCGGTATTTAGCCCAACGTCGTCCAGCATATCCTCGGTAAACTCGATGTATGCTATCCCGTCATCCACCGTCAGTGTTGACAGTATTCTTCCCAGCAAAGCCAGATTCTTTTCGTTTCGGGCAGTCATCCTGAAAGCAATGTCGGATGCGTGTACCCCCAACTCCATGACGTCGGCGCAAATCCTCAACACCTCCGCAGAGACGTTAGCCAGCACGAACCCTCCGGTTTCAGTAAACAGTCCGGTGTAGACCATTTCTCCTTCCCGGCGGGTTATGGGGGCGCCGGCGAGACGCAGGAGATCGAACACCATGAGGCAGGCCGCACTGCGCTTCGTCTGCAGCCAGTTCAGGTCGCCGAATTTCTCGTTGGACAGATGATGATCGATATTGATAACCCTGACCTTTGGCGCATCCATGGCCACCCGCTGGAAATTAGGAGCGTCGAGGGTTATGACGGTATCATAGTCAAAACCGTCAAAGCTTTGTTTTATTTCCTCGATCCCGGAAAGGAAGCGGAACTTATCCTGGATTTTATCGTTGATGTAGAGGGTGTATTCTTTCCCCAGATGCTTCAATAAGCGGCCCATCAACAGGGTCGAGGTGAGGGTATCGCCGTCAGGGTCAATATGACCTGCGACCAGAAACCGCTCACCCTTACTTATCTCTTTCAGTATTCGTGCGGCATCCATTATGAGTCCTCGCTGTGAAGCTGTCTGATTTTTTCGTCGATGAGCACGGTGTCGTCCCATATAAAATTCAAGTCAGGCATGTACTTGATGACGATGCGGGAGGCGAGTTCGCGTTTGATTGGGCCTTTCTCCTCGGCAAGAATCCGGCGCGCATCCTCGTGCGACAGATTCTGTTCGATGGTCGAGAAGTAGAGGTCGGCCCGCTTCAGGTCGCGTGTCATGACGCAATCGGTGATGGTAATCCACTGCATTTCCGGTCGAGTGAACTCCTGCAGCAAAATAGACGCCACGTTCTGCTTGACCAGGGCTGCTGCCCGGCGTGCCCTTTCGGCGCCCATCAGTACACCTCCCTCATGCCGTAGTCTGCAATCTGCCGGGCGAGGTGGTCTTTGCGAATCCCCGCTCAAGCACCCGCGAGTTGTACGTCTCGTCTATGAGACGTTTGAGGTCTCGCCGCTCATCCTTCAGCGAACGCGACTGACCGTTGAGTAGCTCCATTTCTGATAAACCCATCATTCCCGTGCTTGTTCAACTATGGTATAGAATTCCAGGGTATCGCCTTCGGCAAAATCGTCCCACTCCGCTATCTGTATGCCGCATTCGTACCCGGCTTCGACTTCCTTGACCGATTTTTCAAAGCGCTGCAGGGAGGCGATTTCAGATTCGGTAAGTTGATTGTTGTCGCGGAAGACGCGCACTTTGGCGTCGCGGGTGACCTTGCCTTCGGTTACGTACGAACCGGCGACGGTACCTATCTTGGAAACCCTGAACACCTGGCGCACCGTTGCGCTGCCCAGGGTTACTTCTTTCCTCACAGGTTCAAGCATACCCAGTATCGCGGCGCGGATGTCGTCAATGACGTCGTAGATTACCTTGTAGTTGCGGATCTCGATTCCCTCGCGTTTCGCCTGGGTACGGGCGTCGGCATGAGCGGAGACGTGGAAACCTACGATTACTGCACCTGAGGCCTCGGCCAGGTTTACGTCGTTTACCGTAATGGCCCCTACACCGGAGTGAATCACGCGCACCTTGACTTCCTCTATCGAAAGTCCCCCAAGCGAGGTGGACAGGGCTTCGATCGAACCGAAAACGTCGCCCTTGAGCACGATGCGAAGGTCCTTGACATTGCCCGCTTTTATCTGTTCCTGTATGGTCTCAAGCGAGAGCCTGGAGGAGGAGGTCAGGGTGCGTTCCCTGCGCATCAATTTGCGCTTCTGCGCCAGTTCGCGCGCGCGGCGTTCACTCGCCACTCTCTCAAACGACTCGCCTGGCTCCACGATTCCACCCACTCCCAGTACCTGAACCGGGGTTCCGGGGGTGACTTCGGTCAGGCGTTTACCCAGTTCGTCGGTCATCTCGCGCACCCTGCCGCTCCAATCTCCGCAGATATACGGGTCTCCGCGGTGCAGCGTTCCCCGGTTCACTATGATGGCGGTAATCGATCCTTTGGAGCGATCCAGTTTGGATTCGATCACCACGCCTTTTGCTCTTCCCTCGTAAGGGGCCTTGAGATCAAGCTCCATGGCGGTGACCTGAATGGCATCCAGCAGATCATCCACGTTCTCACCGGTCGTGCCGGAGACCGGAATGGCAATCGTCTTTCCGCCGTAATCTTCCGCCACTATGTTGTGTTCGGTAAGTTGGCTTTTGACCTTGTCGGGGTCGGCGGTAGGCAGGTCGGCCTTGGTGATGGCTACGATTATGGGTAAATCAGCGGCCTGGGCGTGATCTATGGCCTCCACGGTCTGGGGTTTAATACCGTCGTCTGCGGATATTACCAGCACGGCGATATCCGCTACCGAGGCGCCTCGAGCGCGCATGGCGGTAAATGCTTCGTGTCCCGGGGTGTCGAGGAAAACGATGTCAAAACCCTTTACCTGGGCGGTATAGGCGCCAATCCGCTGGGTAATATTGCCCGCTTCCTGGGAAGCGATACGTGTTTTGCGGATATGATCCAGAAGGGTCGTTTTCCCGTGATCTACGTGTCCCAGTACCACTACCACGGGTGGCCGCGGCTTTTGTTCGAGCGATTCTTCCGTTTGTTCCAATTCCTTGTGTTTCTTGAGTGCGGGTTCTTTCTCCACGTGGACATTTACGTTGAACTCTTCGGCGAGGATAGTAATGGTGTCCATGTCGAGACGCTGATTGACGGTTACGAAAACGCCCATGGCAACGCAGCGTTTAACCACCTCGGGTGCTGGAACCTCAAAGGCGTGGGCAAGTTCCGCCACGCTCATAAATTCATTGATGGTCGCTTCCTTTGCAGCGCGGAGGGAATCTTTCGATTTAATGAATATCTTGGTTTGCTCCTCCGCCCTGCGAACCTTGCGGGCGGGGCGGCCCCGTCTTCCGGTCTTTTTCTTAGATCGCTTGTGATCCATCTTGGCAATGGTTTTTTTAATGGCTCGTTGAACCGCTTCCTCGGAGGGTTTTCTTGGTTTGCGCGGCGAAGAAAGCGGACGTCTGGCCGGTCTTGCTTTCTTCATCGACCGCTTAATTTTCTGCTTCTCGTCGCGCAGTTTCGCCTGTACGGCCTCGAACTCCTCCTGTGTGATGTAGGAAGTGTATCCCCGTTGCTTAAAGCCAAGCTCTTTTATTATGCGGCCCAGGGCTTCGCTGGAAAGCCGGAATTTCTCGGCGGCTTCAAAAAGCTTGAGCTTACGCGGGGCCACTACTTGTCCTCCCGTGCGGCTTCGTCTTCAGGTTCAACAACCTCCACAGCTCCCTCGGATTCCCCGGATTCTTCAGGTTCCTTAATCTCTTTTGCTTCAGGCTGTGCTTCCTGCGGTGACGTAAAGTTGTCTTCCTCCACAGGTTTTTGCTCCTCTTCAGGAGTCGGTTTCTCCCCGGCAGCGGATTCGGCCTCAGCAGGTTTTTGCTCGGGTTGCTCTTCCTTACTCTCCTCACCCTCCTCTGTTGGGATATCATTACCTGCAGGTTCGTCGGAATCCTCCGACTCTCCTTTTGCTTTGGCCAACTCCTTCGCCTTATCATCCGCAGCAGCACGCATTTTGTCAAGCTTCTTCTTCGTGAACAGTTTTTTCTCAAGTTCTTGTCTCTCAAGCTGCTCGCGTATCTGTATCTTGAGTTGTTCCACGCGGGCGGGTTCCCAGCCGAGCGCTTTGGCTGCCTCGGTGGAGGGCTGTTCGAAAATCGAGGCCACCGTGGTGAAGCCCGCTTCGAGCAGCGTCTGTCTGGTTTCTTCAGCAAGGAAATCCAGGGTCTCGACCATGATTTGCGCCATACGCTTGCTGAACAGCCGGTTGCGGTAATCGGAATCCTTGAGGATGTCCAGCTTGGAATTGGTCAACAGCGAAGCCAGCCACACGTTTTGTCCCTTGCGGCCTATTGCCTTGGAGAACTCATCGTCAGGGACCACAACGGTGAAGGTCTCATTTTCTTCAATTACCTCGTTAACCCGGGCCGGACTCATGGCGCGGGCGATAAATAACTTGTGATCCGGATTCCACTGGATGACGTCTATCTTTTCGCCGGAAAGCTCCTTGGTTACGTTCTGGATGCGAACCTTGCGGTAGCCCACGCATGCGCCGATGGGATCAATCTTCTCGTCGTAACTCGTGACCGCTACCTTGGAGCGCACCCCCGGTATTCTTGCCACCGTCTTGATTTCAACGATGTTTTGCTGAATCTCCGGTACTTCCTGGGTAAGCATGCGTTTGAGAAACTCCGGATGGGTTCTTGAGAGAAAAACCCTGGGTCCGATGGGTGTACGTTGGACTCTCAGCACAAAAAACTTGAAGGACGTACCTATCTGATGGTGGTCGGTTTTGAGCTGGTCGCGCAAGGGCAGTATCCCATATATCGGCCCCAGATTGACCAGGATTTCTTCCTTCTCAATCTTGTGGATGGTGCCGGAGATAATCTCGCCCTTCTTTTTTATAAACTCGTTGAAGAGTTTGGTGCGTTCAGCTTCCCTGAGCCGATGCGAAAGCTCGTCAACAGTACGCTGTATGGTGACACGTCCCACCTCTTCCAGCGGGATATATATGCGTACGTCCTCCCCTTCCTTAACGTCCGGCTGAAGTTTCTGCGCCTCCTGCAGAGATATCTCCAGGCTCACATCCTGTACGTGTTTGACTGCGGTCTGTATGATGATTACTTCTATCTTGCCGGTTTCTGAGTCCACCTTTACTTCGTGTCTCACGTCCCGGCCAAAACGCCGCTTAAGACCGGCTATGATACTTTGCTCCAGCGTATCGTAGACGTAGCTGATTTCTACGTTGCGGATACG